>JAHHMJ010000119.1 GCA_018678395.1 Gemmatimonadota bacterium
GGCAGCCTCTCCATGCTCGAAGCCCCGTAGAACCCGTGGACGCCACAAGCCCGCCGGAGCACGTAGGTCGCGTCCTCGGGGAGAGCGATCGGGCCGCCGTGGCACAGCACGATCACGTCCTCTCGGATGCTGCGGGCGGCCGCGGCCATGCCGTCGATCCTGGCGATGCAGTCGTCGAGCGTAGGGGCCGTCTCGGCACCGATGTCGCCGCCCGTCGTGAGGCCCATATGGCACACGATCACGTCGGCCCCGGCCTCGGTCATCTCGACCGCCTGTGAGGTGTCGAACACGTAGGGCGTCGTCAGCAGATCGAGACCGGCCGCGACCCCGATCATTTCGACCTCGAGGCCGTAGCCCATGCCCGTTTCCTCGAGGTTCTGTCGAAAAACCCCGTCGATCAGTCCGACCGTGGGGAAGTTCTGCACGCCGGCGAAGCCGAGGCGCGCGAGCTCCGGCAGGAAGACCTCGGGCCGGTAGAAGGGATCCGTCCCGTTCACGCCCGCGAGCACGGGCGTGTGCTCTACGACCGGGAGAACCTCGCTCGCCATCTCCACGACGATTTCGTTCGCGTTGCCGTAGGCGAGGAGGCCCGCGAGCGAGCCACGTCCCGCCATCCGGTAGCGGCCGGAGTTGTAGAGGACGATCAGATCGATCCCGCCGGCTTCCTCGCAGCGGGCGGAGAGACCGGTGCCCGCACCGCCGCCGACGATGGGTCGACCGTTCGCGATCATCCCACGGAACCGGTCCAGGATCTCGCTTCGCTTCGGCGTGGCCATCGCTCAGGCCTCCATGATCTCGCCGAAGGCGTCCCGCACCGCCTCCAGGAAACCCGTGTCATTGATCGCGAAAGGAACGCGACGAACAACACGATTCGTTGTTTGTGATACGCCGGACTCGATCGCCTCGAAGAGCGCTTCGTCCGCGGCGGGATCGTGAAAGACCTCGCCCTCGACGTCGAGAAGCGACACGCCGCCTTCCGGCAACAGAAATCGTACGGGCCCTTCGCAGGCCTCGAGCTTTCGCGCGATGAACTCGCCTGCCTGCCGGCATTCCTCGGGCGTCGTTCGCATCAGGGTGACCTGAGTATTGTGAGCGTGGAGCGTTCGACCCCTAAAACGCACCGGAACGCTGTCCATGGGACCGAAGTTGACCATATCGCATGCACCGACCGAGCCCACGTAGGGCACACCGCTTCGCGCGATCGCGTCGAGTCGTCCTGGCCCGGCGGAGAGGACACCTCCGACCAGGTGATCGACGATCTCTGTCGTCGTCATATCGAGCACGGCCGTGACGAGGCCATCGTCGACGAGCTTCTCCATCGCGCGGCCACCGGTCCCGGTGGCGTGGAAGATCAGAGGCTCGAAACGAGCGCTTAGCGCGTCGGCCAGTCCGGTCACGAGCGGCGTCGTCACGCCAAACATCGAGAGCGCAACGACCGGGCGATCGTCCGGGAGGTCGGGCAGCCGATGACGGACCATCCCGGCCATGGCGTGCGCGGCGTTTCCGAGGACCCTCCTGGAGATCCGATTCAGACCTGCGACATCGGCCACCGAGTGGAGCATGAGGATATCCGCCGGGCCGACATAGCCAGCCACGTCACCGGAAGCAACCGTCGAAACCATCAGCTTGGGGACGCCAATGGGCAGGCCGCGCATCGCCGGGGTGACGAGCGCCGTACCGCCAGAGCCACCCGCGCCGATCACCCCGAGACATTCATCGGCATGATCCGCGACGTAACGCTCGAGCGCGATCGACATCGCGGCGACCGCCTCACCGCGATCCGAGCTGCGTACTGCCGATGCGCCATCGGGATGATAGGCCGCGACGTCTCCCGGCCGAATGTCCGCACCGGACCGGTGTCCGCTCGTGCCGACGTCCACGAAGCACGAAGGCACACCCGCCGCCCCCAGACGATCCACGAGGTAGCGCAGCTCCTCCTCTTTGGTGTCGCCGGTGCCGACGACGAAGACCTGTTGCATCGACTCGTCCTCTGGATCCTCATCGCCCGGGGCGTTCTCAGGTGTCGCCCGGGGCATCCCCAGGTCCCGCCGGGAGCGTTCTCACGCGTAGGCGCCGCCCTCGAGCTGCCGGGCGGCGAAGGCACAAGCGCGCGCGGTGAGCGCCATATACGTGAGCGACGGATTCTGGCAGGCAGAGGATGTCATGCAGGCACCATCGGTCACGAACAGATTTTGTACGTCGTGGGCCTGGCAATGGGAACCGAGAACCGAGGTACGCGGATCACGTCCCATTCGCGCCGTACCCATCTCGTGGATACCCACGCCACCGGGCGGTGGCGTCTGGCTCAGCGGGCTCACGTGGACGCCTCCCGCGGCCTCGAGCATGGCGACTGCCTCTTGTCCTATGTCGCGGTACATCGCAAGCTCGTTCTCCGACCATTCGAAGCGAATGTCAAGCTGTGGAATGCCCCACCGATCGCGAGCTCGCTCCGAGAGCTTCACGCGGTTGGCCTCGCTCGGAAGGCACTCTCCGAAGCCGGACAGAAACATCGCCCACGGACCGAAGCCGGTGAGCGACTTCTTCCAGTCGGCGCCGAAGCCGGGTTGCGCCAATGCCGGGAACCCCTGGAGACGCATCGCCATCCCCTGGTAGCCGTACCCGCGCACGAAGCCCATGTCCCCGGATTCTTCCGCGGGTGACAGGTTCCGGAAACGCGGGATGTAGATGCCGTTCGGGCGATGGCCGCGCGTGATGACGTCGTCGTACCCGGGCATCACGGCGAAGGCTCCGGCCGCCATCGTGTGGTCCATCAGGTACTTGCCGAGCGCGCCGCTCGAGTTCGCGAGACCGTCTGGAAAGGCCTCGCTACGCGAGTTCAGCAGGATCTGAGTCGATCCCAATGTCGAGGCGCAGAGGAATACGAGCTTCGATGAGAAGAAGAGCCTTTCGTCGGTCTGCGAGTCGATCACGTGTACGCCGGTCGCGCGACGCGTCTCCTTGTCGTAGGCCACCTTCTCGACGATCGCATTCGTTCGAACCTCGAGGCGACCCGTCTTGCGCGCGGCCGGCAGGGTCGAGCCCTGCGTGCTGAAGTAGGAAGCCGTGGAGCATCCCCGGTAGCAAGGACCACAGTAGTGGCAGGCCTGCCTTCCCTTGTGATCTTCCGTGAGAATGCCCACGCGGCCGATCGTCATTCGGCGCCCCGGGAACGCCTCCTCGATTCGGGCCTTCGCCGACTGCTCGACGCAGTTGAGCGCCATCGGAGGAAGGAATTGGCCGTCGGGTAGCTGCGGGAGCCCTTCCGCTCGGCCGCTGACTCCGATGAACTCTTCGACGTGGTCGTACCAGGGCGCCAGATCGGCGTATCGGATCGGCCAATCGATCCCATGGCCGTCCCGCGCGTTCGCCTCGAAGTCGAGATCGCTCAAGCGATAGGTCTGTCGACCCCAAACGAGGGACTTCCCGCCGAGGACGTTCGTCCGAACCCACGTGAAGGGCGCGGACTCGTCCTGCTGGTAGGGAATCTCGTCGTCGCGTGCCCAGAAATGCTGCGTGGCCTCGTTCATCCACTGGGCCGCATCGGCGTAGCTGCTGTAGTGCGCTTCGATCAGCTTCCGGTCGCCGAGTCCGCGAAAGGGGAGCTCGTAGGGTGCCTTGTGTTCGCCGCTGTAGCCCTTGCCGTGCTCGAGTGGCTTTCCACGTTCGAGCATCAGCACGCGCAGGCCTCGCTCGGTGAGCTCTTTCGCAGCCCAGCCCCCGGTGATCCCCGATCCCACCACGATCGCGTCGAAATGGACCGCCATGATCAGCGCCCTCCCATGGAGGGCCGGGCCGACGCGGTCAGGGGTACGCAGGCGTCGAAGCCGTGATGGTACGGCGTGAAGTCGAAGACGTGCTGCGCTGCGACGGCGGAGGTCGTGAAGCCGACGGCGACGAGCTCGCGGAGCGACTGAAAGAAGGCCGGGGGCGGAGCGGCCGGGCCCCCGATGAAGCTACCCAGAGGATTCGCGCCGGCGGCCGCGAGCGCCTGCAGTCCCTCCCGCTCGAGCTCGCGAAGGATCTCGACCTGCTCTTCTTCGGCCGCGTCGACGAAGCCCACGCCATGATCGCGCTGGGCGTGACGTTCGAG
>JAHHMJ010000594.1 GCA_018678395.1 Gemmatimonadota bacterium
GTCTACAAGTCGACGGACGGCGGGGAGACGTGGACCAACGTCGGACTGCCCGACTCGCATCACATCGGGCGGGTCGTCATTCACCCCGACGACCCCGACGTGGTCTACGTGGCTGCACTCGGCCACCTCTACTCGGACAACGAGGAGCGCGGGCTCTACCGCACGACCGATGGGGGCGCCTCGTGGGAGAAGGTGCTGGCTCCGATGTCGGAAGGACGCCACATCGGCGTCGTCGACATCGCGATGAATCCTCTCGACCCGAACGTCCTCTACGCCTCGAGCTTCGACAAGGTGCGACTGCCGTTCACCTACGATCTCGGTGGTCCGGGAAGCCGGATCTACAAGTCCACCGACGGCGGAGATTCGTGGGAGATGCTCACGGAGGGGCTCCCGATGGGCATGCTCGGGCGCATCGGCATCGACGTGTTCGACGGCGATCCGAACATCGTCTACGCGACGATCGAGAACGCCAACAAGGAGGGCATGTCCGACGAGGAGCGGCGGCAGGAACTCCTGAACCACGAGTCGTCGAACGGGATGATCGGCGGTGAGGTCTACCGCTCGGACGACGCGGGGGCCACTTGGCGCAAGGTGAATCCGGACGACCAGCCGATCGGCGGACAGCCGGCGTACTACTACGGGCAGATCGTGGTCGACCCCAACGACGCGGACGTCGTCTACGTCCTCTCGATCTCGACGTTCAAGTCAGAGGACGGCGGGCAGTCCTGGCAGGGGCGCGCGCTCGGGCACGGGGGTGACGACCACGCCCTCTGGGTCAACCCGGAGGACTCCGACCACATGATCCTCGGCCACGACCACGGCATGGGAGTCACGTTCGACGGCGGTGCCAACTGGTACCACCCCGACTTCCAGTCGCTCGCGCAGTTCTACGCCATCGGGTACGACATGTCGTATCCCTACCGCGTGGCGGGGGGACTGCAGGACAACGGCTCGCACATGGCCTACAACACGAACCCGGCGGGCGGCCCGATCCGCTACGAGATGTGGGATCGGATCGGGGGTGGCGACGGCATGTACAACGTCTTCGACACCTGCACCAACCGGTACCTCTACAACGAGTCCCAGTTCGGCCCCATCTCGCGCCTGGACCTGTGGACGGGTGAGCGGACGGGAATCCGTTACGACGACCCCGATCTGCGCTGGAACTGGAACGCCCCCATCCAGCTGTCCGCCCACGCCTGCGACGTGGTCTTCCACGCGGCCAACAGACTGCTGCGGTCGGACAACCGGGGTGAGTCCTGGGAGGTCATCAGCCCGGATCTGACCAAGGCCGATCCGGCCACGCTCACGACGGGGAAGGGCGGGGACGGCAACATCCAGTACGCCACGATCACCACGATCGACGAGTCCCCGCTGGTGCAGGGCCTCATCTGGGTCGGCACCGACGACGGCAACGTGCAGGTGACCAGGGACGGCGGCGAGACGTGGACGCTGCTCAACGACCGCATCCCCGACAATCCGGAGTACTGGGTCAGCCGGGTCGAGGCGTCCAATCACGAACCGGGCACCGCCTACGTGAGCTACACCGGCTACCGGCGTGACGACTTCCGGCCCTTCGTCTACAAGACGACGGACTACGGCGAGACGTGGACCTCGATCGCGGCCAACCTCCCGGACGGGCCCATCAACGTGGTCCGCGAGCACGACGAGAACCCCGACTTCCTCGTCGTGGGCTCGGAGTTCGGCGTCTTCGTCTCGCTGAACGGAGGCGGGGCATGGACCGCCATGAAGAACGAGATGCCCACGAACCCGGTTCACGATCTGCACATCCACCCGCGCGAGGACGATCTGATCGTCGCCACGCACGGCCGCGGCGCCTACATCGCCGATGTGAGCGCGCTCGCGCAGGTGACCGACGAGGTGCTGGCGTCGGACGCATGGTTCTTCGAGCCGGAGGATCGCGTGCGGTGGCAGCATGCCGACTTCACCAACTACGGGTCTTCGAACTTCAACGGTGAGAGCGAGCCGGAGGCGGTGAACCTGTACTACTGGGTGGGTGACGGCGCGGGCGACGACGTGACCTTCACCATCTATCAGGGCAACCTGGCAATCGCCGAGTTCGAGGGCGTGGCCCGGTCCGGGCTGCACGAGGTCGAGTGGCGCATGGACCGCCGCCGCGAGCGGAGTGCGGCCGAGCAGGCGGAGATGCGCGAGCGCTTCGAGCGCTTCGGTCGGGCGGCGCCCGAAGATCAGGTCCGATACGTGTCCGAGCCGGCGCCCGTGGGTGACTACCGGGTCGTGATGTCGGTCGGCGGCCAGCCGGTCATGGAGCACGAGGTGTCGATCCTGCGCGACGAGTGGTGGAGGGACCGCCGCTGAGCGTCGTCGAACTGCTGTCGGCGATCCCCGAGGCCTCGATCGATCTGCACGGGTTCTCCGCCCGGCAGGCCGAACAGCGCGTGATCGGCTTCGTCGAGGGAAGGGCGCGCTCCTCCCCCGGAGCGGTGGTCGAGATCGTCACCGGCAAGGGGGCCCGCTCGGCGGGTCCAGCGGTGTTGCCGGGACTGGTCCGCGAGCTGCTGAACGGGCCGCTCGCTCCGCTCGTCGCGGAGTGGGCCGGTGCGGTGGGCGGGGGCGCCGTGCGGGTCCGTTTACGCCGCGCGCGGTCGTCCCGAGGACGGTCCCCGCCATGACGCTTGCATTGCGGGGTGACGACGTACGATCTTGGCCGAAAATGCTACGGCTCGGGTGCCGTAGGCCCGGCGCGGGGGTCGCTTAGACCGCGCGATGTCCAGATGTCGGATTGTACGGGACACCCGCTTCCGACGATGGCACAGCAAGGAGCAGGTAGATGCGTACGACCGGCACTGTGAAGTGGTTCAACGACCAGAAGGGCTTCGGGTTCATCACGCCCGAGGATGGTGGTCGTGACTGCTTCGTCCACCACTCCGCGATCCAGGCCCAGGGTTTCCGCACCCTGGCCGAGGGGGATCGGGTCGAGTTCGAGGTCGCCGAGGGCGCCAAGGGGCCCGCGGCGGAGAACGTGGTCAAGCTCTGAACCACCGCGTTCAGGCCGATCTCGGGCCGCCCTGCGCAGATGCGCGGGGCGGCCCGCTCCTTTTCGGGGGCTCCCGTGAGGCACCTTCGCGTGCCCGAGGGGTTGTTCCCGGCGCCGGCGCCGGAGAGATTCTGGCGACCCGGTCTTCGACTCCTCGGCAACGGACACGCGAGCGATGAAGTATTTCGGATATCTGGTGGGTGTGGTCTGGATCTTCCTCGTGCTGTCCGCCTTCGGGATCGCCCGGGACGGGGCGGCCGCCGGCCAGCCCGACGTGGCGTTCTGGTGGTCCGTGATCGGTAGTCTGCTCGCCATCGCCACTCTCGGCGCCTTCATCGGTACGATGATCCACAATCGGGTCGGTCCGCGACCCCACTGACGTGGAGGACCGGGTGGAACTCCGCCCATCGAAGATCCTGTGCGTGGGCAAGAACTATCGCGCCCACGCGGCGGAAATGGGGGGCGCCGTCCCCTCGGAGCCGCTTCTCTTCTTCAAGCCCCCGTCCGCCCTCATCGGTTCGGGCGATGCGATCGTGCTCCCCGCGTCTTCCGGGCACGTCGAATACGAGGGGGAGATCGCCCTGGTGCTGGGCCGGCGGCTCCGGCACGCGTCGCCCGAAGAGGCCCTGGCGGCGGTCTCGCACGTGCTCCCGCTCAACGACGTGACCGCCCGGGACTTCCAGCGCGCGGACGGGCAGTGGACGCGAGCCAAGGGGTTCGACACGTTCTGCCCGGTCGGCCGTCCGGTGCCGGCCTCTCCCGAGCTTCTGGCCGACCTCGAGGTGATCACCACGGTCGACGGGGTGGAGCGCCAGCGGGGTCGGGCGAGTGACATGGTCTTCTCCGTGGCGGACGTCCTCGCGTTCGCGTCGAGCATCATGACCCTGGAGGCGGGTGACCTGATCACCACGGGCACGCCCGAGGGTGTGGGCCGACTCGAGCCCGGCATGACGGTCCGCGTCGAGATCCCGGGCGTCGGGGCGGTCGAGAATCCGGTCCGAGCGGGCTGACCCGGTGACCCTTCCTTCCAGCAGTCGGCTGGAGCGACTCCCCGGCTACCCCCTGGCGGACGTTCCCCGTCTGCGACGTGAACTTCGCGCGGCCGGCGTCGACGTGATCGATCTCGGCGCGGGTGATGCCGACCTCGCGCCACCCCCGGTCGCGGTCGAAGCGCTGCAGGCCGCGGTGACCGTCCCCGGGATGTCGCGCTACCCCTTCCAGCTGGGTCTTCCGGCGTTCCGCGAGTCCGTGGCCGCGTTCATGAAGCGTCGCTTCGGTGTCGAGGTCGATCCGTCCGAAGAGCTGCTGCCGCTGATCGGGTCGAAGGAGGGGATCGCGCACCTCGCCTTCGCGCTGCTGGACCCGGGCGACGTGGCCGTCCTCCCGGATCCCGGCTACCAGGCATACCGGGGCGGTGTGGTCCTCGCCGGAGCGCAGCACCACACGGTCCCGCTGCGGCCCGAGAACGACTTCCTGATCCCCCTCGGCGATCTCACGGCGGACGTCCGGGACCGCATGCGCATGCTGGTCCTGAACTATCCGAACAATCCGACGACGGCCGAGGCTCCGGCCGCGTATTTCGAAGAGGCGATCGCCTTCTGCCGGGAGCGGGGGGCGGCCCTGGTGCACGACCACGCCTACTCCGAGGTGGCGTTCGACGGGTATCGGCCGCCCAGCGCTCTTCAGGTTCCCGGTGGGAGGGACGGGGTCATCGAATTCCACTCGATGTCCAAGACCTTCAACATGACGGGGTGGCGGCTGGGTTGGGCCGTCGGGGATCGCCGGCTGATCGGCGCGCTCTCGAGGGTGAAGACCTTCGTGGACACCGGCGTCTTCCTGGCCGTGCAGGCCGCCGGCGCTGCCGCGCTCGATCAGGGCGAAGAATGGGTACACGACAACGTGGCGATCTTCCAGCAGCGAAGGGATCGGGCCGTGTCGGCACTGCGCGATGCCGGCTTCGACGTCTCGGTGCCCCGCGCCACGATGTATCTCTGGATCCCGGTACCCGGGGGCGAGCCCAGCGAGGACTTCGCACGCCGGGCGCTCACCGAGGAGGGCGTGGTCGTGCTGCCGGGCGCATCGCTCGGTCCGGGAGGTGAGGGCTTCTTCCGCATCGCCCTGACCTCCGAGCCCGAGAGGCTCGCGGAGGCGGCACGCCGTCTCGGGCGCGTAGCC
>JAHHMJ010000263.1 GCA_018678395.1 Gemmatimonadota bacterium
GGCAGCCGGAGCCCGCTGCCCGTCGAGGTCGTGCCCTTCGCCTGGGAGGCGCACCGCTCCTTCCTGTCCGAGCTGGGAGCCACCCCCGTCCTGCGGCGCGACGTCGCCGGAGAACCGACCGTGACCGACAACGGCAACCTTCTCCTGGACTGTGCCTTCGAGCAGGGGATCGCCGATCCGATCGAAGTCGAGCGACGTCTTTCGCTGCGCGCGGGGGTGGTGGACACGGGCCTCTTCCTCGGCCTCGCCGACACCGTGGTGGTCGCCGACGAGGGCGGCATTTCGGTGCGTCGTCGGGAGGGGGCGGCATGAATCACGATGTGCTCCTCGCTCCGTCGATTCTCTCGGCCGACTTCGGTACGCTCGCGGACGGCGTCCGCGAAGTGGATCAGGCCGGCGCCGACTGGATCCACGTCGACGTGATGGATGGCCATTTCGTCCCGAACATCAGCTTCGGACCGGCGGTCACCGCAGCCGTGGGGCGATCGACCGACCGGCCGCTCGACGTCCACCTGATGATCGCCGAGCCCGACCGCTACCTCGAAGCCTTCGCGGACGCCGGCGCCCGCGTGCTGACCGTTCACTGGGAGGCCTGTCCTCATCTCCACCGCACCGTTCAGCGGATCCGCGAGCTGGGGATGGCTCCGGGCGTGGCACTCAACCCGGCCACGCCGGTGGGGGGCATCGAGGACCTTCTACCGGATCTCGACCTCGTTCTGATCATGTCGGTCAACCCGGGCTTCGGCGGCCAGCGGTTCATTCCACGGTCCCTCGCCCGCATCCGCCAGGCCCGGGCACTCCTCGATGCGGCCGGATCGGCGGCCCGTCTCGAGGTCGATGGTGGGGTCACCCCGGACAACGCCGCGGCGGTCGTCGCCGCCGGCGCCGACGTCCTCGTCGCGGGGTCTGCGGTGTTCCGGCACGAGCACGGTGCCCGCGGCGGTGTCGAAGCCATGCGAGAGGCGATCGTGGGCGCCCGGCTCCGCTCGGTGTGACCCCCGACGAGAATCTGCTACACATCTCGGCCCTCCCAACCGAGAACTAGGGCATATGGATACTCACGAGATCGTGGATCAGGCCGCCCTGGATCGGCTCGTCGAATGGGGTGGCCACAAGCTGCTTCGTGAAATGCTCCGGCTCTTTCTCGAGAACTCGCGCGTTCGCCTGGACGCCATGCGCGACGCCCTCGATGCCGGGGGCGACCTCGACGAGGTGCACCGCGGCGCGCATTCCCTGAAGTCCAGCGCCGCGAACCTGGGCGCGATGCGGGTGAGCGCCCTGGCCGGCCGCCTGGAGGAGGTCGCCGAGGCGGGCGACCACGACCAATCGGCGGGATTGTTCGGGGAACTGGCGGCCGCGTACGGCGCCGCCGAAGTGCGCTTGCAGACTGTACTCGAGGAGGTCGAAGCATGATGCATCGAATCGCGGTGGTCGAGGACAACCCCGACAATCGCCTTCTCGTACAGGCGATCCTCGAAGACGATTACGACGTCGTCGAATTCGAGACCGGCCGGGAGGCGCTGGACGGGCTCCGCGAAGCCGACGTCGATGTCGTACTTCTCGACATCTCGCTTCCCGAGATGGACGGAACGGAAGTTCTCCGGTGGATCCGCTCCCAACCGGACCTGTCGGAAACGCCGGTCATCGCCCTCACGGCTCACGCCATGGCCGGCGACCGGGAACGGTATATCGAAGCCGGCTTCAACGACTACGTCAGCAAGCCCATCGTCGACGAGACCGTTCTCACGGACTCAATCCGCCGATGGCTGACCGCGACGAGTTGACCGGAGCCTCTCGCTCTCCGGCGGCCCTCGGGCCGGGACAGCCGGCGCGGTGGCGCCCCGTCCTGCTCGGCGCTCTCGCCGTCGGCCTCGTAGGTCTGGCCGTCGTCCTGCCGGGCACCGGGCGCTCGAGTCCGGCGTGGCACCTCGCCAGCGAGGTGGTCACGGTGACGCTGTCCTGCATCGTCGGTGCCCTCGCATTCGTGCGTTTCTACACGCACCGCGACCGTCTCTTCCTGTTCATCGGTTGGGGGTTTCTCGCGGCCGGTGCGCTGGACGCCATTCATGCGGTTCTCGCTGCAGGGCTCCCGGCGGGTGGGGGGCCGGCTCCGGACACGGACCTGGCGGCGTGGAGTTGGATTCAGGCCCGGGTGTTCCTGTCGCTCTTCCTGACGGTCTCGGCGTTCGATCGGTTCGGAGACCGCGACGGCGGCGAAGCCGAGGAGGCGAGGATCTACATCCAGGCTGCGGTACTGGCAGCCGCCGTGCTCGGCCTCTTCCTGTTCCTCCCGGTTCCCCAGACCGTCTGGCCCGAGCTCTGGATACCGCGACCGTGGGAACTGCTCCCGGGTGGGCTCTTCGCGATCGCCCTCGTGGGCTATCTACGCTGCGGGCGCTGGCGGACGGAGCCCTTCGAGTTCTGGCTGGTCCTCAGCCTGCTGCTCGCCACGCTGGGGCACGTGGCCTTCATGTCGCGGTCGGTGGTGATCCTCGATCCGTATCACGACGTCGGCCATCAGCTCAAGCTTCTGTCGATCGGCGCGGTCATCTACGGGCTCCTTCTCAGTCTTCACGAGACCTTCCGTCACGAGGCGGCGGCCCTGCGCATCGAGGCGCACGCGCACCGCGCTCTGGCCCGGGAGGTCGAGGTTCGGAGGGCAGCCGAAAGCGTTCTCCAGCGCAGCGAGGAACGCCTCCAGAACTTCCTGGAATCGGCGCACGACCTGATCCAGAGTACCGATCCGGACGGCTTGATCCGCTACGTGAACCCCGCGTGGGAGAGGACCCTCGGGTATTCGCGCCACGACATCGAGGGAACGCCCCTGCTGGGGCTCCTGCATCCGCGATGCCAGAAGCGAGTGTCGGATCAGTTCGCGGCCGTCCTGGCGGGCGAGGAGGGAGGCGAGATTCTGGCCGAGTTCATCGCCCGCGACGGGACCACGGTGATGTGCGCGGGCCGTGCGACCCGCCACGTGGAAGACGGCGCGGCGGTGGCGACCCAGTCGATCCTCCGCGACGTGACCGCTCAACGGGCCGCCGAGAGAGAGCTGGCCGCATCGCGGGCCAACGTGAAGGCGCTCGTCGAGAACACCGGCGACATGATCTGGTCGGTGGACACCGAACACCGCCTGGTGACCTTCAACAGCGCCTTCTCCCTGGCCACCGAAGCGCGCTGGGGACGTGAACCGCACGTGGGCGACACGCCCGACCAGGTGTTCGGCGAAGAGGACCTCGAGTGGTATGCAGATCTCTATCGGCGGGTTCTCCGCGGACAGCGGTTCTCCGTCCTTCGCAACAAGTCGTTCGTGGGTCAGGTCCGCGCCTTCGAGATCTTCTGCAACCCCGTGCACGAAGGGGCCGGGGCGACGGGCGCCGTGATGTTCGGGAGAGACGTGACGAGGCGGCTCAAGGCGGAGGAGGCGCTCCGGATCGCCAAGGAAGAGGCCGAGATGGCCAACCAGGCCAAGAGCCAGTTCCTCGCGAACATGAGTCACGAGCTGCGGACCCCGCTGAACTCCGTCATCGGCTTCGCCAACATCCTGCTCAAGAACAAGCGAGGGAACTTCGGTGAGAAGGACCTCGGCTTCCTCGACCGCATCCTCTCGAATGGTCGCCATCTGCTCGCGCTGATCAACGAGGTCCTCGACCTGGCCAAGGTCGAGGCGGGCCGGATGGAGTTGGACATCGAACCGGTCGACCTGGCCGAGCTGATCGAAGAGACGGTTGCACAGCTCGAGGGCCAGGCACGCGAGAAATCGGTCGAGCTCACGGCGCGTTGCGACGCGCGTCCCCCGGCAGTCCAGACCGACCTCGCCAAGCTCAAGCAGGTGATGATCAACCTGATCGGAAACGCGCTGAAGTTCTCCGAAGGGGGATCCGTGACCGTGCACCTCCTGGCCGACGACGACGGCGTCCCCACGGGCATCGCCGTCGAAGACACCGGCGTGGGGATCCCGGAAGACCGGCTGGAGGCGATCTTCGAGGCGTTCGCACAGGCCGACCAGACGACGAGTCGCCGCTTCGGTGGCACGGGCCTCGGAC
>JAHHMJ010000330.1 GCA_018678395.1 Gemmatimonadota bacterium
GCCTCGAGGGGCGAGAATCCCCCGGCGGCGACGATCCGCAACATCGTCAGCGTACCGTAGGCCGCCGTCACCAGGACCAGCCCGATGAACGCGGCGCGGCGCAGACGCTGCGCGGGAATGCGGGTCATGGCCGGTCCCGGGGCGCCCGGGGTCCGACGATCAGACGCCGTCATCGGGCTTCCACAGGTAGCTCCAGGTCTCGGTGAGCGCCTCGTCTCCGCGAAGGAGGAGGCGCATGTCTGCCGGGCGATCGCCGTCGGGGATCAGGGCGAACGTCGCCCTCCGGCCCCCATCGGGAAGTCGCTGGACGCGCACGTCCTCGACGGTGCCGGCGGAGGTGCTCACTACAGCCTCGACAGGGACGTCGTTCCCCAGGTCGGGCAGGGACCCGCCCTCGAAGTCCACGACGACGCGTCGGCGGGTGCGGGGGGGCGGGTCGGCCTGCCCGGGTAGACCGTCCCAGCCGATACGGGTGCGGGCCACGCGCGCCACGGACTGCCGAGACAGCTCGGCGTCGAACGTGCGCAGCCGGTATCGGAAGCGTCGTTCCTCGCCCTCGGCCAACCCCCCGTCCGGTGCCCAGTAGGCCACGATGTTGTCGGCGAACTCGGACGCCGTCGGGATCTCGAACAGCGCGACGCCCCCGTCGCCCCAGTTCCCGTCGAGCGGTTCGACCCACTGGCTGGGTCGGCGGTGGTACTGGGCCTCGAGATCCAGGTAGTCGGCGAAGGTGCGGCTGCGTTGCACGAGGCCGAAGCCCCGGGGTCCGCGATCCCGCAGCACCGTCGCCTGCAGTGCGGCACGGTTGGTCAGGGGGCGCCAGATCCACTCGCCGCGGGAGGTCTCCATGAGGAGCCCCTCGGAGTCGTGCACGCGAGGGCGCACGTCGTCGACTCCCCCGGAGCGGAAGGTCCCGTGCAGATACATGCTCGTGAGCGGGGCCACCCCCAACCTCGGCACGGCGCGGCGCGCGTACAGCGTGGCATCGACCTCCATCACGGTGCCGCCGGGGCCGGCGGTCCCGGGGTCCCCCGGCGTCAGATCGAAGCGGTAGGCTCCGCTGAGGGACGGACCGTCCAGCAGGCCATAGAACGTGACCGACCGTGCTTCGGGCTCGGGACGCTCCAGCCAGAAGGCGACGAAGGCGGGGAATTCCTCGCCGTCCGGGCCGCCGACGTCGACGGCGACGCCTCGGGACGACAGGCCGTAGACCTGACCGGGCCCGACCAGCCGGAAGTAGGATGCGCCGAGGAACGAGACGATCTCGTCGAAGCGATCGGCGTCGTTCATGGGATGGAGCACCCGGAACCCGACCGGGCCAGCGTCCGGCGGAAGCGTCAGGTCGACGCCGTCCAGCTCGACGCCCACGTCGTAATCGGCCAGATCGACGGGCAGCGGCATGACCTGCCCCGACGCGACCGAAGCGATCCGCACCGGGTCCACGAAGCCCCCGCCGGGGTGGAAGAACTGGACCTCGAAGGCCGCCTCACCCTTCCACAGGGCGGAGTCGGCCCGGAACCTTATGGCCCGAACCTGACCATACGTCAGGGTCGCGAGGCGGGCGGCTTCGCCGGGATCCGGGGCTCGAAAGGGTCGCGCGGCGCGGGCGCGGGCCTCGTCCACGACGAATGCGTGGAGGTCGTCGTCGGGGGCGGGAAGCGCGAGGGGCTCCGGAGTGATTTCCGGCGCGTCCTCGGTCCCTCGCGGCTCGTCGGACCCACCGCACGCGGCGCTACCGCCCGCGAGCAGGGGCCACAACAGCAGCATGAGAAGACGCTTGGAATCCACGACCGAACGGAGCTCGGACCAGGGGAACACGGCAACGAGAGCCGTCGTTACCCTGTTGGCGCTGAATTGTCTCCTCCTCGTTCCGATATGGATCGGGGCGGGCCGGCTCGGGCCCCAGTGGATTGCCCTGGAGGCCGTTGCGGTGGCGGCGGCGCTCGCGCTCCTTCCGGGCCGCCTCTGGGCGCGGGTCGCCGGAGCCGCGCTCGGTGTCGCGGTGGTCGCGGTGACCGTCCTCGCCCTCGGCGACGCGACGGCGCGCATGAGCCTCGCCCGGCCGTTGAATCTCTATCTGGACATGCGCTTGGTGCCGTCGGTCGGACACCTGATCGA
>JAHHMJ010000487.1 GCA_018678395.1 Gemmatimonadota bacterium
TGGTCATGACGGGCCACGAGGACATGTCGACCGCGGTCGACGCCATGAAGGCGGGCGCGTTCGACTATCTGGTGAAGCCGGTCAGGCTCGCACACGTCGACGACCTCGTGCGTCGGTGTCTGCGTGAACAGGCGCTGAATCGGTCGGCTCCGGCCGAGCCCGACGACGCGCCGACGAGCGGTTCGGTGGGCAAGCTCGTGGGGCGCGATCCCCGCATGATCGAGATCTACAAGATGATCGGCGTGCTGGCGCGCAACCGCGCCACGGTACTGATCCGGGGCGAGACGGGCACCGGCAAGGAGATGGTCGCCCGGGCGATCCACACGAACTCGGCGCACGCCGACGAGCCCTTCGTGGCCGTCAACTGCACGGCCCTGTCCGACACCCTGCTCGAGTCGGAGCTGTTCGGGCACGTCAAAGGCGCATTCACGGGGGCGGTGTCGGGTCGGCGCGGCTTCTTCGAGATGGCGGGCAGCGGCACCATCTTCCTCGACGAGATCGGCGATACCTCGCCGGACTTCCAGACGAAGCTCCTGCGTGTGCTTCAGGAACGGACGTTCTACCCGGTCGGAGGTGAGACTCCCAAGCACACGGACGCGCGCATCGTCGCCGCGACGCATCAGCCCATGGAAGCGCTCCTCGAGGAGGGCAGCTTCCGGGAGGACCTCTATTTTCGGCTGCGGGTCGTGGAGATCGAGGTGCCCCCGCTGCGCGACCGGCGGGACGACATCCCGCGGATCGCCGACGCGCTCCTGGACCGCATTCGGCGAACCACGGGGAGCCGGGTGCGGCACATCGGTGCCGCGGCCCTGCACCAGCTCACGCAGCACGACTGGCCGGGCAACGTGCGTGAACTCGAGAACGCGCTCACCCGCGCTTCGATCCTCGCACGGGGTGCCGTCCTGGGTGAAGAGCATCTGGCCCTCGGCTTCGACGCGCACGGGACCTCGCCCGCAGTCGGAGGAGCGACACGGCCCGATGACGATGCGGATGATCTCTCGCTGGATCGGGCCATCCGGAGACACGTGCAACTCGTTCTGCACCGGACCGACGGCAACAAGAGCGAGGCGGCTCGGGTCCTCGGGATTTCCCGGTCGCGGCTGCAGCGCTATGTCGATCGCTTCGAGCTGCACGTGCCGTGAGCGGCCCCGTCTTCTGCGCCCTTGATCCGCTTCGCGGCACCGTCTAGCGTTCCAGCATGGCCAAGCCGCGCAGGACCTCGTCCCCGACCGCACCGCCGCCGTCGCTCGGCTTCTCGTCGGTCAATATCGGCCTCGCGGGTGCGGGGCTCCTCTCACTCGTGCTCGGCTACTGGCTGCTCGCGATCGGTTCGGTCACGCTCGCTCCGCTCCTGCTGGTGCTGGGCTACGTCGTGCTGCTTCCCCTCGCCATCATCGTCTAGCGCGTCATGCCCGCCGTCGCGTGGGTCCTCATCATCGGAGCCGTCGGTGTCCTGCTCGTGGTCGCCTCCGGCAGCGCCACCGCAAGCGTCGCGCGCGGCTCCACCTTCGTGAAGTGGATGGTCGTGGTGTTCGTCGCCTTCCTCGTCCTGGCGTCGATTCCCCTCCTCGCGGGGAGCTGAGGCCCCGGGGCCGACTTCGACCGCAGGAGCCCGCTCCGTCGCAGGCGAGCCGTCCGTTCACTGCTTCACGACCTGGAACGTCCCGCTTTCGGGGGATCCGCAACCGGCGGGCGGAGCCAACTCGACGAACGTGCCGGCGAGGGTGTTGCCCGAGAACGAACCCGTGAAGGAGGCGTCTCCGGCGCACGAGCTGTTGGAGCTGACCAGCTTCATGACGCCCGTCACCGTACGCCCGTTCTCGGTGCCCGTCATGTTCCACACCGATGCGTCCGGCGGTGCCAGGGTCCCGGTCCCCGAGAGGGCGTTGCCGTTGGCCGCGATCGTCAACGTGAAGGCGATCTGGCCCGCGCTTCCGGGATCACTGGATCCCGCGGTCCCGACCCACGTTCCGGTGTGCTCGGTCTTCACGGCCGGTCCGTTCACCTGGATGCCCCAGAGCTCGAAAAGGGCGTCTTCTTCGATGCCGACCAGAGCGTACGACGCCGATCCCGCGAAGACGATCGTCCGGTCGCCGAGCGGCAGGTCGGTGAGAACGAAATTGCCGTTCCCGTCGGTGGTGGTCGACAGGGTTCCGACGGCGACCGAGACGTCGCTCACCGGCGCCGCGGAGAGGCCCGGAAGGGCGAGCCCCGCGACGGGCTCGAATTGCACGATCCGGCCCTGGAGGGTGGCTCCCGTCTCGTCGACGGGCGGGCCCGTGCCGTCGTCGTCGCCGCATCCGAGTGCCGCGACGGTGAGGAGGAGGGCCCAAGGGGTGCATCGCGTCTTCATGGTGGCGCCTCCTTTCGGGTCGACCCCTCCGAAACCGGAAGGGACCCGCATGCGGGGAGGGCCTCCTTGAAGATCGCGGGGGGGCGGCGGGACCGGTAGATCACCGCGGGCGGGGTGCGTGGCGGCTCCGTTTGTGTCAGGATGATCCGGCACGGATCACGAACACGCTTGCGGCTTTGCAGCGAACCGGTCCACTCTGAGGCGTCCGGGAGCCTTCGGGCTCTCACACGCCACTGGCCAAGGAGACCTGTCCATGCGACGCGCCCTGCCCCTGTTCCTGTCCTTGCTGTTCCTCGGCGGCTGCTACCACGCGACGATCAACACCGGGGTTGCGCCGGGGTCGCAACAGATCAACCAGCCGTGGGCCACGAGCTTCATCTACGGGCTCGTCCCGCCGGCGACGGTCGAGGCGATGCAGGAG
>JAHHMJ010000279.1 GCA_018678395.1 Gemmatimonadota bacterium
GTCGCACCCGGGTAGAGCACCGAAACCGTGACCTGGTCGAGGCTGAACTCGGGGAAGACCTCCTGCACGATGCCGCGCACGGAGAAGAGCCCCGCCGCGACGAGGAAGACCATCAGCAGGTTCGCCGCGACCCGGTTGCGGGCCATGAACGCGACGGGCCCCCGGGTCTCGGACGACGGAACGGTCGGCAGGATCACGTCACCACCCGGGGTTGGACGGCCGCACCTTCATGCCGTCGGTCGCGAGGGACACCCCCGACACCACCACGCCCTCCCCGGGTGCGAACTCGCCGGTGACGAAGACCGAATCGCCCGCCTGCTGGAGTACCCGCACGGGGACCACCCGCACGGTCGAGTCGGCGACCGCCCACACCTCGTCGCCGGGTTGCAGCGCCCTTCGGGGGACCACCCGGTAGTCGCCGTCGCGGCCGGCGATGCGAACCTCGGCGTACTGGCCGACGAGGAGCGGTGGAGCATCGGCGTCCGCCGACCCGCCGCCGATCGAGCGACCCGGACGGAAGGGATTGGCGACCCGCACCACGATGTCGATGGTCCGGCTCTGCTCGTCGAGCGCCGTCTCGGCCCGGTCCACCCAGCCGGCCCACGCGAAGCGGCCGGCACCGAACTCCACGACGACCTCGGCCTCCACCGCCCCGTCACCGCTCCCGGTACGCAGGCCCCACAGGCCGGGGATCACGGCTGCGTCGGCATCGGAGAGCGGCACCACCACCTCGACCACGTCGGTCGAGAACACAACCGCCACGCTCTGCCCGGACGCGACGAAGCTGCCGACGTCGACCGACTCGCTCCGCACCATTCCGTCGAACGGCGCCCGGACCCGGGTCCGCTCCAGCGCCAGCTCGGCATCGGAAAGCTGGGCCGTCGAGCGAGCCAGCGCCGCTCGGGCGGCCTGAAGCTGCGGCTCCCGGAGAACGAGCGGACTGGGAGCGCCCGCGGTTCCGCCCTGGCGAGCCCGGAATTGCGCGTACTCCTCGCCGGCGATCCGCGCCTCCTCTTCGGCCTCGAGAACCGCCACCGAATCCTGCGCGACCTGGGCGCGCGCCTGGGCGACCGCGTTCACGAAGTCCGACTCCTCGATGCGCAGGAGCACCTCGCCCGCGCGCACGGGCGCCCCGCTCACGAGCGTGGGGCTCACCCACGACACTCGTCCCCCGACCTGCGATGCCAGCTCGACCTCGGCCCGCGGGCGGACCGTGCCGTTGCCGAAGACGGGGAGAGGGCCGGAGCCGGCGCCGACCGCCGCCAGCTCGACCGCAGGAACGCGCTCGGGGGGCGGCGACCGCGGAGGCTCGGGGCGCATGCGAATCAGGATGAAGGCGATGAGCACCGCCCCCAGCGGAAGCCCTACGACGAGGGCGCGATTTCGAGTACGGCTCATGGCAGGAGCAGGCCACCCGCAGCGGCCGGTTGAGGCGACGGGGCACCGGATTCGAACGAGGGGTCGTCGATCCAGCTTCCACCCAGGGCTCGGTGGACGCCGAGGCGCGCGAGAGCGTAGTCCCGGGCCGCGGCGGCGAGCGTGTTCTGTACCGTGAGCCGGTTCCGGACGGCGTCGAGGTAGTCCGGGTAGCCGGCGACGCCGGACTCGAACCGCCGCGTCTGCAGGTCGACCGAGGCCTGGGCCTCGTCGAGCTGGGCCGACAGGAAGACGAAACGCTCCGCCTCTTCACGCTGTCGGGCGAGCGCGCCTTCGACCTCGGCGACGGCCGTCAGGACCACCCGGCCGTAGGCGGCGCTCTGGGCGGCCCACCGCGCCTCCTGAGCGCGCACGTTCGCGCGCAGGCGTCCGCCCTGGAAGAGCGGCGCGGTCAACCCTGCCGTCAGGTTCGAGAACCACTGCGAGAGGTCGAAGAGCCCTTCGGCTTCGGCGCTCTGCAGGCCCAGCGTTCCCGTGAGGTTGAGGCTGGGTAGAAGCTCCGCCCGCCGGGCACCCACCCGCAGCCGGGCGGACTCCAGCCGGAGGCCGGAGGCACGCACGTCGGGTCGCTGCCACAGGAGCTCGGCGGGAAGCGCGGCCGGCACCGGAGCGAGCGTCCGATCCGGCAGGCGGGCCGCGGCGACCAGGTCGGCGACCTCTCCGGGATAGCGCCCGGCCAGCACCGCGAGACGCCCGACGG
The DNA here is from genome assembly GCA_018678395.1 of Gemmatimonadota bacterium. Lineage (GTDB taxonomy): Bacteria > Gemmatimonadota > Gemmatimonadetes > Longimicrobiales > Gaopeijiaceae > Gaopeijia. The sequence goes on from JAHHMJ010000279.1 coordinate 2,138, forward strand.
CGTCCTGTAGCGCGGCTCGCAGCTGCGGCAACCCGGCCTCGGTCACCTGCAGGTCCTGGCGGATCTGATAGAGCTCGAACGAGCCGACGAGCCCCCGGTCGTAGCGCGTCTCCGTCGACCGCGCCCGTTCGCGCAGGACCTCGACCACCTCGGAGGTGAGCTCCACGCGGCGACGCAGGTCGGCCACGTCGAAGTACGCCGTGATGGTCTCGGCGAGGACGCCGAGCAGGGCCGTCTGCAGGTCGGCTTCGGAGGCCTCCAGGTCCCGCAGCGCGGCCGCCCGATCGTTCCGCGCTCGCCCCCAGAAGTCCAACTCGTACGAGAGGGTCGCCCCGGCCGAGTAGGTGGTGTTCTGGAATCGCGACGGCGGTGCCGCGGGAGCGACGCTGTCGGGGAGCGGCGCGGTCGAGTCACCGCCGGCGCCGCCGAGCAACTCGAAGATCTGGCGTCCGAAGCCCGCGTTGTTGGGATTGTCGGATCGCGTCGCGTCCGCCGTCGCGTTCACCGACGGCAACAGGTCCGCCGTCGCGATGCCCGCGAGGGCACGCGCCTCTTCGACCCGGGCTACCGCCTCGGCCAGATCGAGATTCGCGATCAACACGGTGTCGACGAGCCGGTCGAGAGTCGGATCCTGCCAGGCGGTCCACCACGAATCCGGCGCATACGCCGCCGAGTCACCGTGGCCCCAGGCATCCGGCATCCTCTCGACCGCGACCGGCGCCTCGGGCGCGGGAGCGAACGAGCAGGCGCCCACGGCGAGGGCGGAGAGGATCGCGGGGGCGATCCGACGAGGTGACATCGGATGACGGGGTGGAGGGGAGAGACCTCGGAACGGCGCCTCCAAACCCCGCGCGGGCGAGGATGTTCACCCTCGAGCCCGTTGCGCGCCGCCGGCCTCAACCCCGAGCTTGCCGGGACCGACGTCCCCGATCGCGGGCTCGCAGGCCCGGCGGCCGGCGACCGACCCCTCGGGTCCGGGCCGCGCCGTCGGGCGCGACCGGCCCGAAACGCTAGTTGCGGATGCGCAGGCCGTCCGCGAAGAGCAGACGATCGAACGTCCGCTCCAGGGTGGGACTCTCGAAGTCCCGCATGATCGCTCCCCCGTCCCAGGTCACCATCTGACCCACCTCGACCTCGAGCTGCGTCCCCGCGACCCAGATCTGGACGTCACCGTCCTCGACGAGGACGTAGGTGTAGCCCGGACCTTGAGAGACGTCGAGCACGCGGCCTCCGCCGATCGGCGCCGCCTCACCGGGCAACGCCGCTGCTCCCGGGGCGGCGCCGGACGCGGCCCCGGCCGGCGGCGTTTCGGCACCGCTGCCGAACCGGTTCACGAAGAGGATCTCGTCGAAGGTCCGATCGAGAGACGCCGCCCGGAAGTTCTGCATGCCCATGGCGCCGTCGAGCGACACCTGCTGCCCGACCTCGAGCGCCGTGACCGGGCCCGCCGCCCACACCTCACTCTCCTCGCCCGTTGCGCCCACGGCCTGGACGCGGGCGTAGGTGTAGCCCGCCGACTCCAACGTCTCGAGCACGGTCACCATCGGCCCGGCGGGAGTCGCCGGTGCCGCGGCGGCCGCACCGTCGAGGGGGGGATGACCCGCGGGAAGAGGGGCCCCGTCGGTGATGCCGGCCGGTGCGGGCGGGGCCGTCTCGGGCCGCCCTACGATGACGAGGATGGCGGCGATGAGCACGAGGGCACCGAGCGCGAGAGTCGAGCGCTGCATGTTGAACGATCCGTTCGGCGAAGGGGTGGATGGGGCCGGAGGCGGCGCGGCCACTTGAAGGCTGTGTTCACGCCGAAGCCGAGGCAAGGGGCTCGCCAGTGACGTCGAATCGATCGATCGACGCACGGGTCCTCGGTCTGGCCCTTCCCGCCCTGGGCGCCCTCGCGGCGGACCCGTTGGTCTCCATCGTGGACACGGCGTTCGTGGGGCGACTCGGCGTGGTCCCGCTGGCGGCTCTGGGAGTGAACGCCTCGGTCTTCTCGCTCGCCTTCGTGGTCTTCAATTTCCTCGCCTACGGCACGACTCCGATGGTGGCGCGCGCCCTGGCCAGGGGAGACCGCCGCGCCGCGGGCAAGCTGGCCGTCGAGGCGCTGACGCTGGCGTGCGCCGCCGGCGTGGTGGCGACCGCGCTCCTGCTCACCCTGGCCGAGCCGGTGCTCGCCCTCATGGGTGCGACGGGCGAGCTCGGCGCACCTGCGCTGAGCTATCTGCGCATCCGTGCGCTGGCGGGTCCGGCGGTGCTCATCGTGACGGCCGGGCACGGGATCTTCCGGGGATGGCAGGACACCCGCACGCCCCTCTGGATCACGCTCGGTCTGAACCTGGTCAACCTCGTCCTCGACCCGCTCCTCATCTTCGGGCTGGGCTGGGGACTGGAGGGGGCCGCGATCGCCACCGTCGTCGCGCAGTGGTCCGGTGCGGCGCTGTTCCTGGTGCTGATCCTGGGCACCCGCCGCGAGGCGATGGGCGTCGAGCTGCGCCTGCCGCGACCCCGTGACCTCCGGCCACTCCTGCGAGTCGGCGGGGCGCTCCTGATCCGGACGCTCTCCCTGGTGTCGACGCTCACCCTCGCCACGGCCGTCGCGACACGGCTCGGCACGGCGCAGGTAGCGGCCCATCAGGTGGCATCGCAGCTCTGGCTGCTCCTGGCGCTGGTGGTGGACGCGCTGGCGGTCGCGGCTCAGGCCATGGTCGGCGGCGCCGAGGAGGACGAGGCCCGGCGAGTCGGCAACCGGATCCTGCTGTGGGGTCTGATCGTCGGGATCGTGCTCGCCGCCACCTTCGCCGCGGCCCGACCCTGGCTGCCCCGCCTGTTCACGAGCGATCCCGACGCCGTGTCCCGAGTCGACCGCCTCCTGCCGTTCATCATCTGGATGCAGCCGCTGAACGCGGTCGTCTTCGTCTGGGACGGCATCCTGATGGGTGCCCAGCGCTTCCGCATCCTGGCCGTACAGATGCTGCTGTCGGCGGCCGTGGCCGCGGCACTCCTCCTACGAGTGGTGCCGTCCGGGTGGGGGCTCGACGGGGTGTGGTGGGCCATCGTCGCCCTCATGGCCGTCCGCGCGATCACCCTCGCCGGCACGTGGTGGCTGCCGGCCGGCCGGTCTCACTCCCGCGACCAGCGGGTGCCCTGAGCGGTATCCTCAAGGACGATGCCCCGATCGGTGAGCTCGTCGCGGATCGCGTCTGCCGTACCCCAGTCCCGATCGACCCGTGCCTGAGCGCGCGCGGCGATGCGTTCCTCGACCCACGCCGCCAGATCGTCGTCCAGGTCGTCCGGAGCGAGGGCCAGTTCGAGGATGCCCAGGATCCGATCCATCGACGCGAGCGCATCGCGGGCAACGTCCAGTTCGGACGCTCCCGCGACCCCGCCCGAGCGATCCAGAGCGGCATTCACGTCGCGGAGAAACACGAAGAGCGCCGCCAGCGCCTCGGACGAGTTGAGATCGTCGTCCAGCGCCGCCCCGAAAGCGGCCAGAGCCGTCTCGGCGATCCCGGCCAGACCGGCCTCGGCGTCCGCATCGGCGACCGTCTCGTCGTGGAGGCGTCGGTGAAGCGCCACGAGGCGCTGCACCGCCCGAGCGGAGCCCTCGAGTCCCTCGAACGTGAAGTTGAGCTCCTTGCGGTACTGGGCGCTGATGAGCAGGTGACGAATCGCCGCCGGAGTATGACCCCGCTCGATGAGATCGGGGATGCTGTAGGTGTTCCCGAGCGACTTGGACATCTTCTCGCCCTCGACCCGCAGGTGCCGCGTGTGCACCCAGTGACGGACGAAGGTTCGTCCGGTCGCCCCTTCGGACTGCGCGATCTCGTTCTCGTGGTGGGGGAAGAGCAGGTCCTCGCCCCCGAGATGCAGGTCGAGGGTGTCTCCCAGCGCACCGAGACTCAGGACGGAGCACTCGAGATGCCACCCGGGCCGGCCCTCTCCCCAGGGTGACGACCACACCGCTCCCACCTCGCGGTCGGCCGCGCGTGCGGCCTTCCAGAGCACGAAGTCGCGGACGTCGTCCTTGTCGTACTCGTCGGCGTCGATCCGCGACCGACCGGACTCGCCGTCGGCCCGATTGCCGGACAGCCGCCCGTACGAGGGGAATGCGGCGATGCGGAAGTACACCGACCCGTCCTCGGCCCGGTAGGCCAGCCCCCGCTCTTCGAGCCGCTCGATCCAGGCGATCATCTCGTCGACGTGCTCGGTGGCCCGCGGCGTATCGTCGAAGGGGAGGATGCCGAGCGTGCGGGCGTCCTCGGCGAACGCTTCACCGTTCGGATCGGTGAACTCGCGAAGCGGCTTTCCCGCCGCCGCCGCCCCCTCGATCGTCTTGTCGTCGACGTCGGTCAGGTTCACCACGAAGCGAGGCTCGAATCCTCTCCAGATCAGCGTCCGATGCAGGAGGTCGTACGCGACGAACGTGCGGAAATTGCCGATGTGCGGTCGACCGTAGATCGTCGGACCGCACCCGTAGACGCGCACCACGGGGGGCTGCGCCGGTTCGAGAGGTCGGACGGTGCGGGAGAGGGAGTCGTAGAGGCGGAGAGCCATGGGGACCGGGGCCGAACGTCAGGAGAAGACGCGGATTTCCTCGATGCGCCACGCCTCGAGAGTCCGCTGCAGCGACACGAAGATAACGAAGGACCTCCGCTCCGGCGTGCCTCGCGCCGTCGGCTCCCAGCCGAACTCCAGAAGAGCCCGCACGGGCTCGCCCCCGAGGTTCTCGGACTGTCGTACCGAGACGGTCTCGGGGTCCCAATCCGCGAGAAAGCCGGCGAGCGCGGCCCGCGCCTGACGCCGGGACACGCCCGTGTGGGCCTCTCCGTCGAGGCTCAGGTCGAGCCCCTGGTCGGAGAGGTGCGGCGTGAGGGCTTCGGCGTCGCCGCGCGACCAGGCCCGCGCGATGCTCTCGGTCAGCGTGGACAGGTCCGTCTGGGCGTGGGCCGAACCCGCCGGCACCACCGAGGCGAGGATCAGCGCGGCGAGTGCCTGGATCCACCCCCGAAGTCGCGACCGGGCCGTCACACGGCCCCCGCACCGACGGCCATGCGTCGCCGAACCTCGGCCAGAGCGGCGCGACGATCCGCCGCCGCCGTGATCGCGCGGCCCACCACCAGGAAATCGGCACCGTCACGGACCGCGGCGTCGGGGGTCGCCACCCGGGTCTGATCGTGGGCGTCTCCGCCCGGCAGGCGGATCCCCGGCGTGACCAGAATCGCCTCGGGACCCAGAGCCGCCCGGAGAGCCCGGACCTCGCGCGCGGACGAAACGAGACCGTGGATGCCCGCGGCTCGTGCGAACTCCGCGAGCCGGGTCACCTCGGCGTCGACGGAGGGAATCGGTCGCCCCCACACCGCGGCGAGGTCGCCCGAAGACGACGACGTGAGGACCGTCACCGCGAGCAGCCGCAGCGAATCCCCCGCAGCCGCAACCGCAGCCTCGAGCATCGCGGTGCCACCCACGGCATGCACGGTGAGCAGATCAACCCCGAGGTCCGCCGCGGCCTCGACGGCCCGGGCCACCGTGTGCGGGATGTCCATCAGCTTGAGGTCGAGGAACACCCGCTTGCCACGATCCTGCAGTTCGCGAACGACGTCGGGGCCGGATCGACTGAAGAGCTCGAGGCCGACCTTGTAGAAGTCGACGGAGCCCCCGAAGTCGTCGACGAGTTCGAGCGCTTCCCGCCGTCCCGGTCGATCGAGGGGGAGGATGAGTTCCGCCATGGCGTGGGTGTGGGTCAGGCCGATTCCTGCGTCGATGACACCGTGTCCAACCCCGCCGCGGCGGTCGAGGGTCCGCCGGGCACGCCGCCGGGACCGGCGCCCCACGGTGCCGGCAGGTCGGGACGTCGCATGAGCCGTTCCGCGACCCGCTCCGCGGCGCGCGGTGCCGCGAACGACGCGGTTCCCATCTGCACGAGCGAAGCGCCGGCCCGCAGGTACTCGAGAGCGTGTTCGGCCCGGAGAATGCCGCCGACCCCGACGATCGGTACGTCGACCGCCCGGGCGACCGCGTAGACCGCCTGGACTCCGACCGGCCTCAGGGCGGGACCGCTCACCCCACCCTGGCCCGCCCCGATGCGCGCACTGCCGGCGTCCGGGTCGAGTACCCGGCCCGGAAGCGTATTGATCAGCGTGAGCCCATCCGCTCCGGCCGCGACCGCGGTCCGCGCGGTATCCGGCAGATCCGGGTCGTTGGGGGCGAGCTTCGCGAGCAACGGCCGCTCCGTCACCTCGCGGCAGCGGCGCACCACCTCGTCGAGCGCCTCGCGGTCGAGCGAGAACGCTCGGCCGCCGAGCCGCGAGTCGTTCGGGCAGGACAGATTCAATTCGAATCCCACGAAGCCTTCGGCACCGTCGATGCGCCGGACCAGCTCGACGTACTCGCCGACCGTGTGGCCGGCGACGCTGACCCAGACGCGGGCACGACGGACGTGCGCGGCGAGCCAGGGGAGCGGGCCCGTCAGCACGGCGTCGACGCCGGGGTTGGCGAGACCGATGGAGTTGATCATGCCGGCGCCGAACTCGGCGACCCGCGGCGCCGGGTTGCCGTGACGCGGCTCCAGCGTGACGGATTTGGTGACGAGCCCGCCGAGCGCGTCGAGGTCGATCACCTCGGAGACCTCGCGGCCGAAGCCACACGTTCCGGCCGCCAGCAGGACCGGATTCCGGAACCGTACTCCGAAGAGCTCGGCGCCCGCGGCGGGTCGGCTCACTCGAGCCCCCCCGACACCGCGCCCAAGGTGTCGACCCCCCGGAGAAAGAGGTCTCGTCGCTCGACTTCGACGTCCGCACGCACCCGCCAATCCCTGATCATCTGATCCAGCCTCAGCTCCAGGAGCCCGAGTACCCCGTCGGTCGGTCGATCCGACCGGGCCTCCGCAACGTAGGGGTCGTTGTCGCGGCTCTCCAGCCCGGCCCGCAACGCCGAATCGCTTCGGGGGTCCGGGGTCGTGGCCAGCGCGGCCAGAACGGCCTTGCCCGCCCAGGGGCTGTCGGGCGCCTCGCTGGCGAACCGCAGGAAGAGGCCCCGGGCCAGACGGGGGGCAGCGAGGCGGTCCCGGGCCAGCTCGGCGGCCACGAACCAGGGAACCGGGTCGGCGGGCGTGCCCCAGCCCTCCAGGACCTCGACGCGGCGAATGTGCCCAGCCAGTTCGGCCACTGCCGGATCCCCGCCGGCGGGGAGCAGCAGCGAGCGAACGCGGTCGAGTTCCGCGACCTCCTCGAGGCGACGCAGACGGACGCGGGCGACCATCATCCGGGCCGCGACCGCACCCGGAGTCGCACCCTGGGCGGCC
>JAHHMJ010000068.1 GCA_018678395.1 Gemmatimonadota bacterium
ATCGAAGCCTATCTCAAGATGGCGGGAGCTCCCGAATTCTCATGAGTGACGAGCTGTCCCCGATCCTGCGCGCCCGCCGTGAGAAGCTCGACAAGCTGCGCGAGCGCGACCTCGAGCCGTTCGCCTACCGTTTCGAGCGTTCGCAGACGAGTGCAGCGGCCCGAGAGGCGTTCGAGTCGGCCGAGTCCGCGGGTGCTCTGCCCGAGGATGGGCACGGCGCCGTCGCCCGGGTGGGCGGACGTGTGGTCTCGTGGCGGGGGCACGGCAAGAGCGCCTTCGCACACATCGAGGACGGCGACGGGCGCATCCAGCTGTACTTCAAGAAGAACGTGCTCGGCGACGAGTCGTTCGACCTCGCGCTCGAGATGCTCGATCTGGGCGACTGGATCGGTGTCGCCGGCGCGCCGTTCCGCACGCGCACGGGGGAGGTGACCGTCCGCGTCGACGAGTGGCAGCTGCTCACGAAGTCGCTGCGACCGCTTCCGTTCGGCAAGGTCGAGGTGGACGCCGAGACGGGCGAGCGGGTGGTCCACTCGGGCTTCGCCGACACCGAGTCGCGGTACCGGCAGCGGTACGCGGACCTCGCCGTGAATCCCGAGGTGCGCGACGTCTTCCGGACTCGCGCGCAGATCGTGCGGGAGCTGCGGCAGGCGCTCGACGACGCAGGCTTCCTCGAGGTCGAAACCCCGGCGCTCCAGCCCCTGTACGGCGGAGCCGCGGCCCGGCCCTTCGTGACCCATCACCACGCGCTCGACCGCGAGATGTACCTGCGCATCGCCGACGAGCTCTACCTCAAGCGGCTGATCGTGGGCGGCTACGAGGCCGTGTACGAGATCGCGAAGGATTTCCGGAACGAGGGCATCGATCGGTTCCACAATCCCGAGTTCACCATGCTCGAGTTCTATCGGGCGTACTGGGACTACCACGATCTGATGGACTTCACCGAGGCGCTGCTGGCCCGCGTCGTGGCGGCGGTCGTCGGCGGCAGCCGCATCGACTTCCAGGGAACCGAGATCTCGTTCGAGGCACCGTTCGGCCGCATCCGGTTCATGGAAGCGCTCGGCGAGGCGCTGGAGGCCGATCCGGCGACGCTCTCCGACGACGATCTGCGCGCGCGGGCCCGCGCGCTCGGCATCGAGGACATGGGTACGGCGGGGCGCCCGCGCGTGCTCGACAAGCTCTTCGGGGAGCTGGTCGAGCCGGGGCTCGTGCAGCCCACCTTCGTGATGGACCACCCCATCGAGCTCAGCCCGCTGGCCAAGCCGCATCGGACCGACCCCGGGGTCGTGGAGCGCTTCGAGCTGTACGTGAACGGGGCCGAGCTCGCGAATGCGTTCAGCGAGCTCAACGACCCGCTCGATCAGCGCAGCCGCTTCGAGGCGCAGACCGAGCTGCGGGACGCGGGTGACGTCGAGGCCCACCAGGTGGACGAGGACTACATCCGCGCCCTGGAGTACGGGCTCCCGCCGACCGGCGGCCTCGGCATGGGCGTGGATCGCCTCGTGATGCTGCTGACCGATCAGGCCTCGATCCGCGACGTGATCCTCTTTCCCGTACTGCGGGCCGAGGAGTAGCCGTGGCGGAGGATCGCAAGGGAGGATTCCTCCTCGACTGGTTCATCGCCCGCCGATACCTGTCGGCACGGCGGGGCGGGCGGTTCCTGTCGTTCATCACCTGGATCTCGCTCGGGGGTGTGACGGTCGGGGTGACGGCCCTGATCGTGGTCATCGGTGTGATGACCGGCATGCAGGACGATCTGCGGGGCAAGATCCTGTCGTCGACGGCCCACATCATGGTGGTCGAGACGGGGCAGGATCTGCGCATGGCGGACTGGCGTCCCGTGCTCGACACGGCGCGTGCGACGCCCGGTGTGCGGTCGGCGTCGCCGTTCATCTTCAGCTCGGTGAGCCTGGTCCGGAACCAGTACTCCCGGCCGGCCGACCTCTACGGCGTCCCCGTCGACTCGTCCCTCGCCGGTGGCACCGAGCTCGAGGAGATGATCCTCTCGGGGTTCTACGACCTCGAGCCGCCCGAGTCGGGGTTGCCCCCGATCCTTCTGGGGAGCGGGATCGCCGAGATGATGCAGCTGTTCCGGGGCGACACGATCACGGTCCTCGCCTTCGAGAACCTGCAGACCAGCGTCATGGGCATGGCCCCGGCACTGCGACGCTTCGAGGTAACGGGCACGTTCCGCACCGGGATGTACGACTACGACACGAAGAACGTGTACGTGCGGCTTCCGGACGCGCAGGATCTGCTCGACCTCGCCGAGACCGACGCGGTGTCGGGAATCGGGATGCAGCTCGACGACCCCGAGGACGCGGTAAGGGTCGCCGTGGACATCCAGGACCGTCTGGGCTTCCCCTACGTCGCCCAGAGCTGGGTGACGCAGAATGCGGCTCTCTTCAGCGCCCTCAAGCTGGAGAAGCTCGCGATGGGGCTGATCCTCTTCCTGATCGTGCTGGTGGCGGCCTTCAACATCGTCTCGATGCTGGTGATGGTGGTCGCCGACCGGACCCGTGAGATCGGCATTCTCAAGTCGATGGGCATGACCGACCGCGGCATCCTGAGGGTGTTCGTGCTCCAGGGAGCGTGGATCGGCATCGTCGGTACGGTGCTGGGCACGCTGCTGGGCGTCCTGCTCTGCGTCCTGCTCGACCGCTACGAGCTCATCAAGATCCCGCCCGACGTCTACTTCATCGAACGACTCCCGGTCTCGCTTCGGCTCCGGGACGTGCTCACCATCGTCGGGGCCAGCGTGGCGGTCGCCTTCGTGGCCACCATCTACCCGTCCATTCAGGCCTCGCGCCTGCAGCCCGTCGACGCGATCCGCCATGACTGACGTGCCGACGCCGACCGCGAGCGCCGTGGCGGCGGCTCCTCTCGAGGTCTCGGGCGTCCACAAGCGCTACGAAAGCCCCGGTGGGCACACGCTGCACGTTCTGCGAGGCGTCGACCTCACGGTGGGTCCCGCCGAGGCCGTCGCGATCATCGGCGCGAGCGGGGCGGGGAAGAGCACGCTGCTTCACATCATGGGCGCGCTGGATCTGCCCAGTGAGGGCGAGGTCCGGCTCGGCGGGACGCCCGTCCGGGGCTTGTCGTCGATGGAGCTCGCGGCCCTGCGCAATCGCCGGGTGGGGTTCGTGTTCCAGTTCCACCACCTGCTGCGGGAGTTCACGGCGCTGGAGAACGTGCTCATGCCCCGATTGATCGCCGGGGGCGCCCCCGCTGCCGAGCGGGAGCGGGCGCGTGAGCTTCTGGCGGCCGTGGGACTCGCGGAGCGGGCCGAGCACAAGCCCACCGAACTGTCGGGCGGCGAGCAGCAGCGCGTGGCGGTGGCGCGTGCATTGGCCAACGATCCGGCCCTGCTGCTGGCGGACGAGCCGTCTGGAAACCTGGACCATC
>JAHHMJ010000110.1 GCA_018678395.1 Gemmatimonadota bacterium
ACCGTCGGCCGGGGCGGCGGACGAGCAGGCCGCGACGAGCGCGGCGGCGAACAAGGCGAAACCAGGCTTCAGGAGACGTCTCATCAGCGATCGACCGGGAGGGAGGGTTACGGGTGGGGCGGCGCGAGGTTGCGGACCCGCGACCGTGCGTCCGGTTCCCGATAGACACGCGACCCTCGCTCGCTGCTGAGTCGTTTTCGGTCACGGCGCCCGCCGACGCCGTGGGGGCGCCCGCCGACGCTGTGGGGGTGCCCGCCGACGCCGTGGGGGTGCCCGCCGACCCCGCAGGGGCGCCCGACCTACCGGGCCGGAGGCCCGCCGACCGCCTCAGTTGTTCTCGGCGCCTTCGGTGATCCAGGCCTCGATCATCTCGATCTCGGCGGGATCGAGCGGCTCGCCGTCCTCGGGCATGTCGCCGACCTTGACCATGTCGAGCAGAAGGCTCTCGCCGGGATCACCCGGCTCGACGACGGAGCCCCACTCCGACCCCGCCATGAGGCCCTCGTAGGTCGTCATGTCGAGGCTTGCCTCCGTCACGATCTCGCCGTCCTCACCGGGTTCACCGTGGCAGGACACGCAGGACCGCTCGAAGATCGGCATGATCTCTTCAGCGAAGGACACCGGCACGAAGGCATTCGTATCCGGCGAAGCGGCCGGAGACGGCGAAGCGGTTGCCGTGCTTGCGAGAACGAGCGCAATCCCAAGCGGAAGCGCGAAAATGGCAGCGAGATCGGTCTTGCTCGAAAACACCGTCGAAACTCCGTCTGAAGTTAGCCGAACCGGGCCACGATGGAGGCGGCGCGGACGCACATGATGCGTTTACGCACCCCTCGCTGTCGAGACCCGGCATGGGTCCACCCCCGCGCGCACTCGAAGCCGGCCCAAGGCGACCCCGAATCCCATCGTGCGCTTCCGCCCCTTGGATCGTAAACTCCCGGTCCCCGAAGAGGTCCCATCGACCCGGAGCCCGGCATGAAGAAGCGACGCAGCGCGAAGGACTTCCCGCAGGAGATTCTGAAGCTGTTCGACGGCTACGTGCACGGCTTCACGTCGCGGCGTGACTTCCTCGAGGGTGCGGCCAAGGTCCTGGGGGGAGGCGCCGCGGCCCTCGGGGCCCTCGAAGCCCTCAAGCCCGAGTACGCCTGGGCCGAGCAGGTGCCTGCCGACGACACCCGCATCCGGCAGGAGTACGTCACGTATCCATCGCCGGACGGCTCCGGTACGATGCGCGGATACCTGGCGGTCCCGGCCGGAGCGACCGGCCCCCTGCCCGCCGTCCTCGTCATCCACGAGAACCGCGGGCTGAACCCGTACATCGAAGACGTCGTCCGTCGTTTCGCGGCCGCGAACTTCGTCGCTCTGGGACCCGACGCCCTCACCCCGTTGGGGGGCTATCCCGGCAGCGACGACGAGGGCCGGGTCATGCAGCGGCAGCTGGATCGCGACGTGATGATGGAGGACTGGGTCGCCGCTTATCGCTTCCTCCGCGACCACGAGGCCACCACGGGGCGCGTCGGCGCCGTCGGTTTCTGCTACGGCGGCGGCGTGGTCAATCAGCTCGCCGTGCGGCTCCCGGACCTCGGCGCGGGCGTGCCGTTCTACGGATCGGCTCCGGATCTCGCCGACGTGCCCAGCATCCAGGCCCCGTTGATGGTGCAGCTCGCCGGCCTGGACGAGCGGGTCAACGCCGGCTATCCCGACTATCAGGCCGCGCTCGAAGAGCACGGCAAGAACTTCGTCGTGAACGTCTACGAGGGGGTCAACCACGGCTTCCACAACGACACCACGCCGCGATACGACGAAGAGGCCGCGATGCTCGCGCAGGAGCGTACCATCGCCTTCTTCAACGAGCACCTGAGGGACTGAGGGACGGGCCAGGTGCGGACAGTCGGATAAGCCTCGCGCGCTCGCCTACCGCCGGGTTCGGACCTCGAGCACTCCCCCGGCTCCACCGAGGGAGCCGAACCGGAAGCCGGCCTCGCTGGCGGTGTAGTAGGTGATGTCTTCGACATTGCTGATCTGCATTCCCCGCAGATCCGTGGCCTCACCGCGTGGAGCGCCGTCGATGAAGAGCAGTACCGTGCGTCCCTGGATCGACTGACCTCGCGGCTGCAGCCACCGCGGGCGGAGCTGCTGGATCGCGAACAGCACGTCCGGCGCCTGAGTCTCGGCGAGCTGCTCGTGGGTCAGCACGTTCCGCGAGCCCGAGCTGCCGCCGGACCCCGAGGATGCGCAGGCCCCGAGCCCCACCACCGCGAAGATGAGGAAGAAGAGGCCGGTCTTCCACGAGCCGACGGTGCGGGTGCTGCCTGTGGCCACTGTGCCCATGACCGACTTCCTCCTTGGGGTCAGACGTCCGAACGACGGGATGCGAGGACGTGCTCATCCTGCAGCAGCGTGCACGCCCGATGCAACCGTGTACGCCCGATGCAACGTACGACGCCCGGCGCCGTGCATTGCGCCGTGGCCGTCGGAGCGCCCACTCGTCGCCAATCCGAACGCGCGGTGCCATCTTTCGGGGGCCCGGCCGGATCGCCGGGTGGGGATTCCTCCGTCCCCGGATCGACCTCGACGTGGAGAAGCCGTATGCATGCCGCCGTCCGTCCGTTCGCCCTGACCGCCATCGCGGCGCTCACCGCTGGATGCACCGCCGGAGAGACCGCCCCCGCCGGGTCCGAGCCCGCCACCCCCGACGGCGCCGAGGCGTTCGTCGCCAGCGTCGAAATGGAGTCCCGCGAGTTCGGTGAATACCAGGCCCGCATCGACTGGTTGCAGGCCAACTTCATCAACTACGACAGCGACTGGCTGTCGTCGCGCGTGGCCGCCGAGGGGACCGAGATGGGCGTGGCGTGGGCCAACCGGGCCAAGGACTTCAACGACGTCGACGTGGATGCGGACACCCGCCGCAAGCTCGAGCGGATCAAGCTGGGCGTGAACGTGCCGGCCCCCTCGACGTCCGGCGCGGCCCAGGAGCTCGCCGACGTTTCGACCCGCATGCGATCGGCCTACGCCACCGGTGAGATCGAGTTGGACGGGGCCGCGGTGCCGCGCGCCGACCTCGAGATCATGATGGGCACCGAGCGTGACCCGGATCGGCTGGAAGAGATTTGGACGAAGTGGCGTGAAGTGCCCGTCTCGATGAGGGACGACTACGCGCGCATGGTCGAGATCTCCAACGCCGGCGCCCAGGAGCTGGGCTACGCCGACATGGGTGCCATGTGGCGGTCCCGCTACGACATGGACCCCGACGAGTTCGCCGCCTTCACCGATCGACTGTGGAACGAGGTCAAGCCGCTCTACGACCCGCTCATGTGTCACGTGCGCGCGGAGCTGAACGAGGCGTACGGCGATGAGGCCGTGCCGCTCGATCAGCCGATCCCGGCACACCTGCTCGGCAACATGTGGGCCCAGCAGTGGGGCAACATCTACGACCTGGTCGCGCCCCCGACGGCCGATCCCGGCTACGACCTGACCG
>JAHHMJ010000687.1 GCA_018678395.1 Gemmatimonadota bacterium
TCTTTCGAGCGCTGCGCGCCCGGGAGTTCTCGCGACTGGACGAATCCGGACAGGCATACCTGGACTACACGGGCAGCGGGCTCTACGGCGAGTCCCAGATCCGCTGGCATCGCGACTGGCTCGCGGCGCGGGTCCTGGGCAATCCGCACTCCGACAACCCCGCCTCGCTCGCGGCGACCAGCGAGGTGGAGCGGGTGACGGCGCGTGTACTCGATTTCTTCGGCGCGGATCCGGACGAGTACGCGCTGGTCTTCACGGCGAATGCGACGGCGGCACTGAAGCTCGTGGGTGAGGCGTTCCCCTTCGAGCCGGGGTCGCGGTACGTGCTCGCGACCGACAACCACAACTCGGTGGGCGGGATTCGCGAATACGCGCGTCGGGCCGGTGCGACCTGTACCTGTCTTCCCCTCGACGCCGAACTCCGCCTGGATGATCCCGAGTCCCACATCGGGCGGGCCGGTTCCGGGCCCTCGCTCTTCGCCTTCCCGGCGCAGTCCAACTTCTCCGGGGTCAAGCATCCACCGTCGCTCGTGACGACCGCGCGGGAGCGCGGATTCCGGGTGCTCGTCGACACGGCGGCCTTCGCCCCGTGCACACCGCTGCACGTCGGCCGCATGCGACCCGACTTCGCGTGCATCTCGTTCTACAAGCTGTTCGGCTACCCGACCGGCCTCGGGGCCCTGTTGGCGCGGAAGGAGGCCCTCGCCGAGCTGCGACGCCCCTGGTACGCGGGCGGCACGGTCGACTTCGTCTCCATCCAGAACGAGCTGCACCAACTGCGCCCGGAGGGTGGGGGGTTCGAAGACGGCACCCTCGACTTCCTCGGGATCGCGGCCCTCGAACCGGGCCTGGACCTGCTCGAGGAGATCGGCATGGAGCGGCTGGAGCGCCGGGTCGAATCTCTCGTGGGGCACCTGCTCGAAGGGCTGGCGACGCTGCGTCACGAGGACCGTCCGGCGGTCGCGCTCTACGGGCCTGCCTCGAACGAACGGCGCGGGGGCACGGTCTCGTTCAACCTCCTGGATCCCCAGGGCCACCCGATTCCATACGAGCGGGTCGAAGCTGCCGCACGAGAGCGGGGCGTATCGGTTCGGGGGGGCTGCTTCTGCAATCCGGGTGCGGCCGAAGTCGCGTTCGGGATGCCGGCAGCCGAGACGCGAGCATGTCTGGAGAAGCTCCGCGACGGGTTCTCGCTCGCCCGCTTCCGGGGGTGTCTCGGGGACGGCGTAGCCGTGGGTGCGGTGCGCGCGTCGATCGGGATGGCCACGGTCCGGGAGGACCTGGATCGCCTGCTGGCCGTTCTGCGTGAACTCACGACGTCCGCTTCGATGTCCACTTCGGCGCGGGCCTGAGCGCCGAGTGGGTTCGTTCTTGCGGGATCTCGGAGTCCTCTATCGGCGAGAGTTGCGTTCGGCCCTGCGGGAACGGTCGATCGTCGTGAACGGGATTCTCATCCCGATCTTCCTGTACCCGGTGTTGCTCTGGAGTCTCTTCACGGCACTCACGTTCGTGCAGGGGCAGTCCGAAGGGTTCGTCTCACGGGTGGTGATCCCCGATCCCGGGCCGTTTCCCGAGTTGACCGCGGCGCTGGCCGACCGCAGCGACGTCCGCCTCGTCGAGGGCCTGGCGCCCGACTCGCTCTCGGCGCTCGTCGATCGCGGCGAGATCGATGCTGTGGTGCGGTACGAGGCGGCGGCCGCGTTGCCCGGAAACGTGGGCGTGCGTGTGTCCTTCGACCGGTCGGAGGGCCGAAGCCGGAACGCCATCGAGCGCATCGACGAGACCGTGGACTCGCTGCGCGCGATCCGCCTGGCCCGCGAAGCGGCGGCCCTGGGCCTCGACACCGTGGCCCTGCGCGTCTTCGAGGTCGAGGCCGAGGACGTTGCGACCGACGAAGAGGGCGGCCGGCTTTTCCTGGCCATCGTGCTGCCCCTGTTCCTGACCTTGATGGTGGCGCTCGGATGCTTCATCCCCGCGGTCGACGCCACCGCCGGAGAACGCGAGCGCTCGACCTGGGAGACGCTGTGGACGACCGGTGCGTCCCGCGGCAGCATCGTGCTCGCCAAGTACCTCCTCGTCGCCACGATCGGCGCGCTGGCCGGAGTCCTGAACGTGGCCGCGATCTCGCTGTCGCTGGGCAGCATCCTGACGCCGCTGTTCGGAGATCAGGCCGAGGCGATGGGGCTCGCGCTGCCGCTCGACGCCATTCCCGTGATGATGGCGGTGGCCGTGCTGCTGGCGCTTCTCTTCGCGGCCCTGATGATGGTGCTGGCGGTCTTCGCCCGGACCTTCAAGGAGGGCCAGGCGATGGTCGTGCCCGCCTACTACCTCGCCGTCCTCCCGGCGCTGCTCGGCAGCTCGCCGGATCGTGGCCTGACCCCATCGGTCGCCCTCGTCCCGGTGGCCAACGTGGCGCTGGGACTCAAGGACGCGATCCTGGGCCGCGACGAGCCGGCCCTGCTCCTGGTCGCCTTCTTCGTGAATCTCGCCTGTGTCGTGGGCTGCCTGCTGCTCGCCCGGTCGCTCGTCCTCCGCGAAGAGGTCGTGACCGGGACCTTCGAAGGCTCGTTCTGGTCGTGGCTGCGCAAGCGGCGGCGCCCCTGATCCGCACCCTTTCGGCCACCCGACACCTTCTTCCCGATCCTCATGTCCGACACCATGCTCGAGCCGGTACCCCTCGCCCCGATCACCGTAGAGGTCGAGGGCCTCACCAAGTCCTTCATGGAGGACGGCCGGGGTGAGGTGCGGGCCGTCGCGGGAATCGACTTCGTCTGCCGCGAGGGCGAGGTGTTCGGCCTGCTCGGCGCGAACGGAGCGGGGAAGACCACGACGTTGCGGATGCTCTCCACGGTGCTGAACCCCACAGCGGGCAAGGCCCGCGTGCTGGGCTTCGACGTGGAGACGCACGGCGAGGAAGTCCGCCGTTCGCTGGGATTCCACAGCGCGTCTACGGCGCTCTATCCGCGTCTCACGGCTCGCGAGACCCTCGACTTCTTCGCCCGTGTGAACCAGGTGCCGTCGGAACGGGTCAAGCCGCGCGTGGATCGACTGATCGAGCGCTTCGGGATCGGTGAGTATGCGGACGCCCGGGTCGAGAAGCTGTCGAGCGGAATGAAGCAGAAAGTGGCCATCGCCCGTACTCTGGCCCACGATCCGCCGGTTCTGATTTTCGACGAGCCGACCGTCGGGCTCGACGTTCTAAACGCCATGTCCCTGCTCGAGATCGTCGAAGAGCTGCGGTCGGAGGGCCGGACCGTGATCTACTCCTCGCACATCATGAGCGAGGCCGAACGAATCTGCGATCGCATCGCGGTGCTTCACCGCGGACAGATCCTCGCCCTCGGTACGCTGGAGGAGTTGCAGGATGCGACGGGCCTGCACTACCTGCAGGACATCTTCGTGAAGTTCGTGCGCGAGGCGGAGGCGGAACGGCAGTGAGCGCGCTGAGGACCCTCCTCAAGTACGAGCTGCTCCAGCTCGCGCGCGACCGACGCACGATTCTGCTGTCGGTCGTGGCGCCCCTGGTGCTGCTGCCCCTGCTGTTGTGGGTGATGGACGCCACCGGGGAGGCGGACCGCGCCCGTGTGGAGGACACCCCCGTCGCGGTCTGGGTGGATGGGCCCGATTCCCTCTGGGCCGCCACGATGCTGCGGCGCGCACAGGCCCTGCCCGATACCGATTCGGTCGAGCCCCTGGTGCTGCGTCGGGTGGCGGGGCCGGTGCCCGATTCGCTGATCGGGTCGGACGACGCCCACCTGGTCGTGCGTGCGCCCGGCGAAGGAGACGATGGGCTGCGCGGGCTCGAGGTGCTCTATCGCGCGTCTTCGGACGTGTCGCGCGGGGCGTCGCAACGGCTGCGGGACCGGCTGCGGGAGGTCCGTCTCGACATTCGGGATTCGCTCTATGCGGCGGGCGGGTTGCCGGTCGAACCCGACTCCGTCTACCCGGTGCGGCCGGACAACATCGCGGCGGCCGGACGAGAGGCCGGTGCGTGGCTCGGTGTCTTTCTGCTCCCCACCCTGGTCGCCATCATGCTGATCGGGGGGTCGTTGGTCGCGGCGGACACCCTCTCGGGCGAGAAGGAGCGGGGCACGCTCGAAACACTCATGACGACGTCGGTCTCCCCCAACGAGGTGGTCGCCGCCAAGGGCCTCGCCATCGGGTTCGTAGCGCTCGCAATGGCGGTACTCAATCTCGGCAACCTCGGAATCTGGGTGGGGTTCGGGCTGATGGAGCTGCCCACCCAGCTCGACGTGCAGCTCACCGTCCCGGGCATTCTGGGCGCGCTGGTCCTGCTCCTTCCCGTGGTGGCCCTGCTCTCGGCCGTACTGCTCCTGGTGTCCGGCTGGGCTCGCACGTACCGCGAGTACCAGCTGTACTTCCTCCCGGTCTTCCTTCTCGGGCTGGTGCCCGCCGCTGCTGCGGCGCTGCCCGGGCTGGAGTTGCGTTCGGTCGCGGTGCTGATCCCCGTCGCGAACATCGCCCTCGCGCTGCGCGATCTCTTCGCCGACCAGGCCGACCCCGTCCTGTCGGCGCTCGCGATCGTGGTGACGACCGGCGCGGCGGTGTGGGTGGCGCTCCTCGCCCGTGCGGGCCTGTCCACCGAGCGCCTGCTGTCGGACTCCGCCGCCGATCGTGCAGAGCTGACCGGTGGTCCCGCCCTGTTCCCGTATCGGGTGCTGCGGTGGTTCGGGATCATGTGGGTCCTGCTCCTGGGCTCGTCGATGATCGCACCCGAGTGGTTCGAGCTGAGAGGGCAGGTGCTGCTCAACCTGCTCGGCATCTTCCTGGGTGGATCGATCCTCATGACGTGGCGCTACAAGCTGCCGCTGCGGGAGGCGTGGGCGCTTCGGCCCGTGCATCCGCTCGTCTGGCCCGCCGTGCTGGTCGGTGCCCCGAGCGGATTCCTGCTCGGGATCGGCGTCGCGGAATTCGCCGGCATCTTCCTCCCGGTACCGCCGCAGGTGATCGAGGCCTTCGGCCAGTACCTCCTGCCGGAGGGGATGGGCATCGTCCAGCTGGTGCTCCTCCTGGCGATCCTGCCCGGTATCACCGAAGAGATCGCGTTCCGCGGGTTGCTGCTGTACGGACTGCGGCGCCAGCTGCGGCCCGTGGCGCTCTGCGTGGTGGTCGGCATCATCTTCGGCCTCTTCCACATCAGCCTTTTCCGCATCCTGCCCACGGCCTACCTGGGCACGGTTCTCGCGCTGGTGACGTTGCTGACCGGGTCGGTCTTCCCGGCCATGGTCTGGCACGCCATCAACAACTCGGTCGCCCTGGTGCCGACCGCGGCCGGGTGGGGCCTGTTCGAGAGCGGCGTGCCCGTGTGGATATACCCGATCGCCTTCGTGGGGCTCGTCGGCTCGCTGTTCTTCATGCACGCGGTCGGGTCGGGGTATCCGGGCGTGACGAAGAAGGGCGGGGCCGAGTCGGGCGGGGAACGGACCGACCGCGAGTAGCTTCGGGGCCCAGCGGACGTCGGCTGCCCCGACTGTGGCCCGCCGCGTCGGGCGATGAGCTTCGGGGCGGTCGAGGTCGTATGTTGCCGCCACTCCTCCCGCCGAGTCCCCGGGGTCCCATGCGCCGCATCCGCCGATATCTCCTGGAAGGTCTGGCCCTCGTCGTTCCGATCGGCGCGACGGCCTGGATTCTCCTGTGGCTCTTCCGCCGCCTGGACGGCATCCTCGGTCCCTACCTCGATCCGGTTCTCGGACGCTCCGCGCCCGGGCTCGGGATCATCGCGCTGGTGGCTCTACTCGTAGCCATCGGCTGGCTCGCCGAGCGCACCCTGGGGCGTCGTGCGACACAACTCTGGACTCGCACGGTGGAGCGAGTCCCGCTGGTCCGCCCCCTGTACCGGGGGTCCCGCCGCATCGTGCAGGCGGTGCTCGGGGAAGAGAGCCGCGCCTTCAAGGAGACCGTTCTCTTCGAATACCCGCATCCCGGCACCTGGTCGGTAGGCTTCGTGACGGGGAAGGCGCCTCCGGGCCTGCCGGAAGCCGTCGGCTCGCCCGCGGTCACCGTCTTCCTGCCGACGGCACCGAATCCCCTGTCGGGCTTCCTGCTGATCATGCCGCGGGCGCGTACCCACCCCCTCTCGATCCCCCCGGACGAGGCCCTGACCTTCGTGCTGTCCATGGG
>JAHHMJ010000067.1 GCA_018678395.1 Gemmatimonadota bacterium
CCTGCAGCGTCACCATCACGCCGACGGGCTGATCCGATCGGTTACGACGGGTACGGGTCGGGGCGCACCGGCGTCCCGGCCCCACCCGATCCTTCCTATCTTCCCCCATGCCTCGCTCGTCCGGACGTGTACCCTTGCTCGCGGCTCTGCTGCTCGCACTCGCCGCCGCCCTCGCCGTGGCGCTGGTGCCGGCGGGGCTCGCGCTCGACCGTCGCATCGACGAGGTGCTTCGCAGTACCGCGGTCGAGGACCTGGGTCGCGCCCCCATGATTCTGGAGGATCGCAACGCGGCGAGGGGCGAGGCGCTGTCGATGCATGCCGTCTCGGTCGCGACCGTCCCGGGCCTCGCCGACGCGCTGGCCGAGGGTCGCACGGACGAGGCCGTCGCTCGGGCCTCGGAGACCGCGGCGATGTACGGAGAGGAACCCGTTCTCGTCGCTCCGGACGGCACCCAGGTCGCGGGGCCACCGGTCCCGGGCGAGGCGCTGGACGCCGTACGACGAGGCGAGACGCCCGTCCGGTTCGTCTATGACGCCGGCATGCCGCGCAGCCTCGCACTCGCTCCATTGGGAGCGCCGGGGGAGTGGAGGGGCGCGGCCGGCACGTCGAGCGCGATGGACGAGGCCATGGTGACGACCCTCGCCGCTCTCGCCCGAGCGGACGTCACCCTGCTCGGGGCCGATGGCGCGCTCGTCGCCTCGACCCTCGACGCCGAGGGGGCCGAGCGGATCTCGCTGGCGCTGGCAAGCGCGTCGCGCCGCGCCGCATCGGACAAGGTCGACGAGCTGGAGATGCCCGGAACCGACTCCGGTACCTGGGTGGCCGTGGCCCCGGTGGCGGACGCGGGTACGGTGGTCTTCTCCCGAGCCGTCGCCGACGAACTCGCGGTCCTGCCGGGCGTGCGGCGAAGCGCTCTGCTCGCCGGGACCCTCACCCTGGTGCTGGCGCTGGCGGTCGGCGGCATCGTCGCGCTGGCGCTCGTGCGCCCGGTCGGCGGCCTCGCCACCGCCGCGGGCCGCGTCGCGGAGGGGGATTTCGCCGCGCCGGTCCCGTCCTCACCCATCGAGGAACTCGACCGGCTGGCCGTCGCTTTTCGATCGATGCGAGAGAGCCTCCAGAGCCGACTGGCCGAGCTGGCAACCGCGAACTCGGCGCTCGAGGATCGTCAGCAGCGGCTGCACGAGCTGCAAGCCGAGCTGATCCGTCAGGACCGGCTGGCTTCGAGCGCGCGCATGGCGGCCGAACTCGCGCACGAGATCCGCAATCCGGTGGCCAACGTCCGCAACTGTCTCGAGGTCGTTCGGCGCGGTCTCCCGGCCGACAGCGAAGGGGTCGCCTTCGCGGACATGGCGATCGACGAGCTGCTACGCATGCACGAGCTGGCCGAGCAACTCCTGGATCTGAACCGCCCGGTCGATCCGGAGGCCGGCGATTGCGATCCGCATCACGTGGCCACCCAGGTTGCGACGCTCGCCGGCGTCGGCGCCCCCGCGGTAACCGTCGAGGTTCACGCCCCCCACGCACCGGTCCGGGCGGCCATTCCCCCGGACGCCCTGAAGCAGGTGCTCTTCAACCTCGTTGAGAACGCGCGTGAAGCGGCCGGCGAGAAGAGCGTGATCGAAGTCGCCGTCGAGGCTCGGGACGCACGGGTGACCCTCACGGTGTCCGACCGGGGTCCGGGTCTGGCCCCCGAAGTGAAGGCGCGCATCTTCGATCCGTTCTTCACGACGAAGGAGGCGGTGACCGGGGTCGGGCTGGGGTTGTTCGTCGCGGAGGGACTGGTCCGCCGCCACGGCGGGCGCATGGACGCCGACAACCGCGAGGACGGCCCCGGAGCACGATTCCGGGTCGAACTGCCGCGGACGACTGAAGGCGACGTCGGATGACCGGGCGGCGCCAACTGCTCGTCGTCGACGACGATCGCACCTTCCGCCTCTCCACGGCCCAGCTGCTCCGTCAGGACGGACACGAGGTCGAGGTGGCGGCGGACGCCGCCGAGGCCGTGGCCCTCCTCGAGACGAGACCGTTCGACCTCGTGCTGCTGGATCTGCGCATGCCCGGCATGGACGGGCTGACGGCACTCGAGGTTCTTCGCACCCGCGGGCTGCGGACACCGGTTCTGATGATCAGCGGTTTCGGTACGATCGACACGGCTGTCGAGTCCCTCCACCGCGGCGCGGACCATTTCCTGTCGAAGCCGGTCGACCCCGACCTGCTCTCGGCCAAGGTCTGGGAGCTCCTCGAGCGGCGGCCAGCCGAGTCTCGGGTGCACGAGGGTGCGCTCGGGTCGATGGTCGGGCACTCGGAGCCGATGCGCGAAGTCTTCGGAGCCGTGCGGAAGGTCGCCCCGACCGACACCACGGTGCTCGTCCAGGGCGAGACCGGGACCGGGAAGGAACTCCTCGCCCGCGCGGTCCACGACCTGTCCGCTCGGGCGTCCGGGCCCTTCATCGCCGTGAACTGCGCCGGTCTGGCCGAGGGCGTCCTCGAAAGCGAGCTCTTCGGGCACGTCCGGGGCGCGTTCACCGGCGCGACGAGCGATCGGGCGGGGCTCTTCGCAGCGGCCGACGGAGGCACGTTGTTCCTGGACGAGGTCGGGGACGTCAGCCTCGCTCTGCAGCAGAGGCTGTTGCGGGTTCTGCAGGAGCGGGAGATCACCCCCGTCGGTTCGTCCCGTCCGCGGGCGGTCGACGTGCGGGTCGTCGCGGCCACCCATCGCAACCTCCGCGCCGAGGTGGACGCGGGCCGTTTCCGCGAGGACCTCTACTACCGGCTCGACGTCTTCCGCATCGAGGTGCCGCCGCTGCGAGAACGACGCTCCGACCTCCCTCTCCTGGTCGAGGCGGCCCTGGTCCGGCTCCGGGAGCGCAGCACCACCACCGCACCGACGATGTGTTCGCCATTGGCGATGCGGCTCCTGCGCGCCCACTCGTGGCCCGGCAACGTCCGCGAGCTCTTCGCGGTCGTGGAGAGCGCCGCCATACGCGCGGCCGGCCCCCGAATCGAAGCGCAGCATCTTCCCCCCGCCATCCGCGATCCGGCCGGGTCCGGTGGCGGTCGCAGCGAGGGGCGGTATCGGGGTGGAGGCACGGACGACGAACGCTCCACCATCCTCGCCGCGCTTCACGAAACGGGCGGCTCACGCAGCCGGGCGGCCGAGCTGCTCGGGATGAGTCGGACGACCCTGTGGCGCCGCATGCGGGAGTTCGGTCTGACCGCCGACGACGACTGACCGAGAGCGGGACTGCATCCGATTCCCGGATCCGTGCGAACCCCTGTTCGAGCAACCCACATTCCTCGACAGGGAGAGATCCATGTCTTCGACCGCATTCCGTTCCCTCGTCGGCGCCGCGCTCCTCTTCGCGACCGTCGCGAGCGCCCCCGCCGCCGCCCAGCACGACGACATCGTCGAAACCGCCGTGGCCGCGGGAAGCTTCAACACGCTCGCCGCGGCCCTCGATGCGGCCGGCCTCATCGAGACCCTCGAGGGAGATGGGCCCTTCACCGTCTTCGCCCCCACGGACGAGGCCTTCGCGGCGCTGCCCGCCGGCACCGTCGAGTCGCTGCTGGAGCCGGGCAACCGCGACGCACTGATCTCGATCCTGACCTACCACGTCGTCCCGGGTCGGGTGACCGCCGAGCAGGTCGTCGAGCTCGACCGAGCCACCACCGTGAACGGCGCGGAGGTCCGGATTTCGGCCACCAGGTCGGGGGTGCGCATCAACGACAGCAACGTGATCACGACCGATGTGCTGGCGAGCAACGGGGTCATCCACGTGATCGACCAGGTCCTGCTTCCGCCGGAGACCGAGACCGCCGGCGCCGAGCCGATGTCGCGGCGCGAGCGCCGAGACGCCCGGAGCGCCATGGATCTCATGGCGCTCGCGATCGACCGCGGCGTGCCGCTCTTCAACGACGGACACGTCGGCAGCACCGCCGCGATCTACGAGATCGCGACCCGGTCGGTGCTGGCCGGGAACCTCGATCTGCCCCGGACGGTAACGCGCGCACTCGAGCGCGGGGTCGCCGAAGCCGAGCGGACGCACGATCTTCGCGACCGCGCCTGGGTGTATCGGCGTGCCATGGACCGCGCGCTCGACGCACTCGAGGGCCGGATGCGGATGGCCGTGCGCGATCGGCATTGAGCATCACCCACGCGGGTACGGTGCCCGACGGGCCGCGCCGGAGCGCCGGGTCGACGTCCCCTCGGGGCCGTCGATCCGGCTTCCGCATCGTTTCGTAGAGCTGGAGTGAGGATGGGAGCTGTGGAATCGACACCCGATCCCGTGGTCGATCTGGATCGCTGGAAAGCGAGCCGTCGCACCGCCGATCCGCCGAGAGACCAGACGCCGCTCGCGCGGCTCTCGCGCGACGAGCCGGGCGCCGTCGCGGCCTGCGTGGATGCCTACGGGCCGTTCGTGCGCGCCCTGGCTCGGCGCCTCCTGCCCGAGGGCACCGAGGTGGACGACGTCGTACAGGACGCCATGGTCGACGTCTGGAGATCGGCCGGGTCGTTCGATCCCGCCCGCGCCTCCGACCGAGGCTTCGTGGCCATGATCGCCCGCCGACGCATCATCGACCAGCGCCGCCGCCAGGACCGGCGCATCGCGACCGTGCCCATGTCGGACGAGCGGGACCGTCCGTCCGGTGAGTACGAGCGCACGCTCGGACGCGTCGCCGCGCACCCGGCGGTGCGTGCACTCCAGCAGCTGACCGGTGACCGCCGACGGTGGATCGTCATGGCGGTGATCGAAGGCTATTCCCACCGCGACATCGCCCGGGCGACGGAAACGCCGCTGGGCACGGTGAAGTCGGGCATTCGGCGGGGACTCGCCGAGATGCGCGCATGGATCACCGAACACGCACCACACGAGGACACACCATGAGCAGCGACCGCCAGGAACTCGAAGCCCTGCTGGTCCAGCGAGCCGTCGAAGGACTCGACGAAGCCGAGGCGCGTCGACTCGAGCGGCTCCTCGCCGAGCACCCCCACGTCGACGCCGAGTGGGTGGACCGGCTGATCGGAGAACTCGACGCCGCCACGCTGGACGACTCGGAGGAGTCACTCCCGGCCGGGCTGCGCCGGCGCCTGATCGAATCGATGCCAGGGGCCGCCGCCACGAACGGGCCCGCTGAGGTCGGGTCCGCAGGTGCCGGGCCCTCGCAGGCGATCACGGCCGGCAAACCGGCGCAGGGCGCGGCGTGGATCCGTCGCGTCCCGGGATGGAGCGGGTGGTTGGCGGCGGCCATCGTCGCCGGCATCTGGCTCGGCAGCGGTCCGGACACCCCGGCACCACTCGATTTCCCGTCCGTGGCCTCCCTCTCGGACGCGGTGGTCGCGCAGTGGGCGCCCGGAGGCGACGAGACCGGATCGGACGTATCGGGTGAGGTCGCCTGGAGCGCGAGCCGCCAGGTGGGCGTGATGCGTCTCCGAGGTCTCGCGGTGAATACGCCCGGTGAGTTCCAGTACCAGCTGTGGATCTTCGAT
>JAHHMJ010000473.1 GCA_018678395.1 Gemmatimonadota bacterium
CTTCCCCCGCCCCGTTCACGTCCACGGGGGGCAGCACCGGATCCTCTCGCGGGAGGGCGGGCGGGGAGGCGTCATGCCGTGGGAGCGGGGTCTCAAGGACACCGCGCTGCTGCTGCCGGGCGAGCGCATCCGCATGGCCGTCGAGTTCACGTACACCGGCATCTTCCTGCTGCATTGCCACAACCTCGAACACGAGGACGCCGGCATGATGTCGAACTTCGAGGTGGTGGACTGAGGGGCTGACGATCGGGCGCCCCGGTCCGCCCGGTCCTTCCGGTTCGCGTACGATCGCGGCGATCCCAGGCGAGAGACCGGGGTATCGTGTCTCCCGTCACCCGCGACGCCGCGGGAGTCCATTCCGACAACCTGTCGATACGATGACCGATACGGACCGAATCCTCGAAGACGCGACCCTGGGTGGAGGGTGTTTCTGGTGCCTGGAGGCCGTGTATCAGGAGGTGCGCGGGGTCGCGTCCGTGGTGTCCGGGTATGCGGGGGGGCATGTAAACGATCCGGACTACCGCCATGTCTGCACCGGCACGACCGGTCACGCCGAGGTCGTGCGGGTCCGGTTCGACCCCTCGATCGTCAGCTACGCCGACCTCCTGCGGGTCTTCTTCACGATCCACGATCCGACCACGCTGAATCGGCAGGGCTACGACGCGGGCACGCAGTATCGGTCGTTCATCATGACCCACTCGCCGGAGCAGGCTGCGACCGCTCGCGACGTGATGAAGGAGGTGGCCGAGGCGGGGTGGTACGACGACCCGCTCGTCACCGAGGTCGTGGAGGACGGCGCGTTCTACGTCGCCGAGCTCGAGCATCAGAACTACTACCGGGACAATCCGAAGCAGCGGTATTGCCAGCTGGTCGTGGCTCCGAAGGTGGCGAAGTGGCGTAAGACGTTCGGCGATCGCCTCCGGCGTTCGGCGTGAGGTCGGCGGCCACCGCCGTCGCGGGGGTTCTGAGCGTGGGTGCGGTGGCTTCGGGCGGGGCGGCGCAGGATCCGATGAGCTGGGGCGAGTTCCAGGCCATCGAGCGCGCCGAGGCCGACGCCCGCGTCCCGTGGGGTGCGAGAGAGGAGGCCTTCGGGGACTGGTATCTGCCCGACGGCGACGGTCCGCACCCCGTGGTCGTGCTCGTCCACGGAGGCTGCTGGCAGGCGATCGCCGACCTCGGGTACGTCGGCCATCTCGGACGACGACTGGCCAACTGGGGTTGGGCGGTGTGGACTCCCGAGTTCCGGCGCGTCGACCAGGACGACGGCGACTGGCCGGCCATTCTCGAAGATGTGGGCGCCGCGACCGACCACCTGCGATCGTCGCCGCTCGAAGCCCGTCTCGATCTCTCCACCGTGGCCGTCGTGGGACACTCGTCGGGAGGGCACCTCGCGCTCTGGCTCGCCGGGCGGCACCGCCTTCCGGAGGACGAGCCGGGGGGACCGCGGCTGCGGGGCGACCACCCGCTGCCGATCCACGGCGTGGTGGGCCTCGCGGCGATCGCCGACCTCGAGGACTACGAGCGGCGGGGTGGAGGCGGGTGCGGACCCGAGTCGGTCGCTCGCCTGCTCGGGGGGTCCATCGAGCATCGCGGTGAGCGGCTCGAGCTCGCCTCACCGGTCGGTCGGCTGCCTCTCGGCGTTCCGCAGCTGCTGGTCACGGGCGCCCTCGACTCGACCGTGCCGGCGGCCCACGCCGAGGTCTGGGTCGCGGCCGCCGAGGCGGCGGGCGATCCGGTCCGCTTGCTCATCCCGGCCGGAGCCGGCCATTTCGAGGTCGTGGCGCCGTGGACGGACCCCTTCGGCGTCGTGGCGCCCGTTGTGCGCGCCTTTCTCGACTCCCTGAAGGTCCGACCGGAGGCGCCGTCTCCGTGAATTCCTGAGCTGGCTCTTCGCGCCGGCCTGGTTCGTCCTCTACGTCCCGATGGGCGTCGCCTCGTGGCGCGTGTGGGGCATCGGGCTCGATCAGCCCGGGGTGACCCTGGCCCTGGGCGTCTACGTGTCCACCTGTTGTTCAATGGGCTGTGGTCCGTGCTCTTCTTCGGGATCCGGCGGCCGGACTGGGGAGTGGATGATGGTGCCCTATGTCGCGTGGGTGGGCTTCGCCGCCGTCCTGAACGCGGCCATCGTCCACCTCGATCCCGGCAACACTGCTCCCTGAAGAAGTTTTGTCTAAGCTCGCATTCGGATTTCCCGAACGTGTGTTGGGTGCTACTGTGTCCAGTGCGAAACACCACAACTCGAAGGAGGGTGCGCCTATGCCCAAGCCCCCCGGCGCCCTCGTCGTAAAGTGGCGGGACCTCGCAGCATCCGGACATTCCTACGCGGAGATCGCTCGACAGTACGTCGACTACTCCGCCGATCAGGTCCGGCACTACTGCCTGGGGACGTCCGGTAAGCATCTGCCGGGTCCGCTCCAGTCGCCCGGCCGCTGGCAAGGCCGGAACGTCTGGCTCCAGGGAGAGCGGTCTCCGCACGCCGAATTGACGATGGAGCAGGCCAAGACGGTCTTGGACGACTGGGACGAAGAACGAGACCGATGGGGAACTCCGGGATCGGAGTGGGCCCGGAAGCTCCGGGTCTCGGCCAGTACCATCCACATGCTCCGGCGCGGTGAAACGTGGCGCCATCTGAAGCATCCGAATCAGGGGCGAAAGCCCCGGAAGAAGCGAACCGCGCGCAAGCGAGCGGGTAGCTGACTTCGACCGGGGAGTGGGAGGACCGTGGCTCCCGGGTCGCGGCCTCCCTCCTCTCCCCGCCCCGCCATGGTCGACGCTCCCCATTTTTCCGACGCGACCTTCGCGTTCCTCCGCGACCTGGCGGAGAACAACGATCGCGACTGGTTCAAGGCGAACAAGTCCCGGTACGAGTCGGAACTGAAGGACCCTGCCATCCGCTTCATTCTCGCGATGGGTGAACGGCTCGATGCCCTGAGTCCGTCCCTGCGCGCCGACCCGCGCCCCGTCGGGGGATCGATGTTCCGGATCTATCGGGACGTTCGGTTCAGCAAGGACAAGTCCCCCTACAAGACCCACGTCGGCATCCAGTTCCGGCACGCGGCCGGAAAAGATGCGCACGCTCCCGGGCTGTATCTGCACATCGAGCCGGACGAGTGCTTCATGGGGCTGGGCAGCTGGCGGCCCGCCTCGCCGGCGGTGCGCGCCATTCGCGAGGCGATGGTCGAAGGTCCCGACGCGTGGCGCGCCGCGGTCGCCGCGCTCGACGAGGGCCCCCTTTCGCTGGCCGGTGACGCCCTGAAGCGCATCCCTCGGGGATTCGACAAGGAGCACCCTCTGGCCGACGACCTGCGGCGCAAGGACTTCATCGCGACCGCCACGCTCGACCCCGCCGACATTCGACGCGCCGACCTCCCCGACCGCCTGCTCGAGCGGGCGATGGCCGGGCGTCCGCTCCTGCAGTTCCTCTGCGACGCGCTGGGCGTCGCCCGATGACCGTCGCGGACGACTTCCTGCAGGCATCGCGCCGGTTCCTGGTCGACGAGTACCCTCGCAAGATCGAGCGGGCCGTGGTCGGGATGAGCGAGGTGGATCTCTGGTGGCGTCCGAACGACGTGTCGAACTCCGTGGGCAACCTGCTGCTGCACCTCGCCGGCAACGTCCGTCAGTGGGTGGTGCACGGTCTGGGCGGTCGTCCGGACGTCCGTCGACGGGCCGAGGAGTTCGCGCGGAACGGCGGCCTGTCGGCCGCAGAGGCGCTCACCGTCTTGCGGCACGCGACGGACGACGCCGATGCGGTGCTCGCCGGCCTGGACCCGGCGCGGCTGGAAGAGGACCTGGAGATCCAGGGGCTCGCGGTGCGGGGGCTCGATGCGCTCTATCACGTGGTCGAGCACTTCTCCATGCACACGGGCCAGATTCTCTACCTGGCCAAGATGCGTTCCGGGACCGATCTGGGCTTCTACGTGGTCGACGAAGAGGGGAAGGTCGTCGACACCCGCTGGTAGTGGCGCGGGAAAGCGACTCCGAATCCCTCCGGGTGCCGGTGGAGGGTGGTGCCCTCCACCTCGTCGCCTGGCCTGGACCCGCTCGCGCCGCTGCGCCGCCGCTGGTGCTGCTGCACGGCTTCATGGGCTCGGTCGCGGCGTGGGGCGATCTGCCCCGACGGATGGCGGCGGACCGTCGGGTGATCGTCGTGGATCTGCCCGGACACGGTGAGAGCCACAGGCCTCGGAAACCCGAGTCCTACTCGATTCCCACGCTGGCCGCCGCGGTCGGCTCGGCCGTGTCCCAGGTGGCTCCTGGACCGGTCGACTGGCTGGGCTACTCCATGGGTGGGCGGGTGCTTCTCTCCGGGGCGTGCGACGGCCTTCTGAGTGCCCGGCGGGTGATCGCCGAGTCGAGCTCGCCCGGCATCGAGGATCCCGGCGAGCGTGACGAGCGCCTCGCGGTCGACGCGGAGCGTGCACACCTTCTCGAGACGCTCGGACTCGAAGCGTTCGTGGATCGCTGGATGGCGATGCCGCTGTTCGCCTCACAACGGAGGCTCGCGCCGCAGACCCTCGAGCGCGAGCGCCGCCGGCGCAGTGTGCACGATGCGTCGGCCCTGGCTGCGTGCCTTCGGGGGGCGAGCATCGCGCGGCAGCCGTCGTATTGGGACCGACTCGGTCCGCTCGGCCCTCGCCTGCTGGTGCTCACGGGCGGGCTCGACCCCCGCTTCGAGGCGATCGGGGATGCCGTGGTGGTTCGTTGTCCGGAGGCGCGCCGCCACATCGTCGCCGACGCGGGTCACGCGGTGCATCTGGAGGCTCCGGAAGCGTGGCTGCGAGCCGTACGCGAGCACCTCGACAGGCGTGGCGCGCCAGAGTGAAGGTCGCTGGGTGCCTGCAGCGTACGACGAAGACGAGAAGGTCGAACTCCGAAAGCGAGGAAGCCGCGGATGAGGAAGGCCCTGGACGGTGTCAACGCGATCCTGCTGTTCGTCGTGGTCGGGTACGCGGTGTGGGCCTGGCCACGGTTGCCGACGGAGATTCCGGCGCATTTCGGTATCGACGGGCGGGTGGACCGATGGGCGGCCACGACACCGTTCGAGTGGTTCCTGCTCCCCGCGATCGCGGTGCTCTCGTGGCTGGGTATGATCGCGGTCGGGAAGTTCGCGACCGCGCGACCGCAGCGCATCAACCTGCCGGGCGGACAGTCGCTGGCCGACTACCCCGAGTCGGTGCACCCCGCGGTGAGGGAGCACGTGCGCGCGTTCGTCGCTCTCGCGACGACGGAGTTGCTCGTGATCTTCGGCCTGCTCGTCCTGGCTCAGTTTCGGACCGCGACGGGTAGCGATGGCCAGCCGCTGATCCTCGCGGTGCTGGCCATCGCCGTCCTGTCGAGTCCGATCATGCTCTCGGTGTTCTTCATCGGCGTTCAGAAGGCTATTCGGACCGCAACACCCGGACCGGATCGATCCGCGCCGCTTTCCGGGCCGGGAGCCAGGATGCAGCGGCCGCCACGAGCGTGAAGACCGCGGCCGCACCGCCGAGCGACGGCGGGTCGATCGAGCCGACTCCGAGGAGAACACCGGCCAGTCCGGCGCCGGCGGCGAGGGCGAGCAGCAGTCCGAGGACAAGGCCGACGGTTGTCAGGCGCAGCCCCTGAGCC
>JAHHMJ010000214.1 GCA_018678395.1 Gemmatimonadota bacterium
GACCTAGCCCCTGAGTCCCGACACCGACTCGGCAACCTCCTGCGCGGGGCGTCGGCGCACCCTACTTCTTCAACGCCGCAGAAAGAATGGAGACCAGGAGACATGCCTGCCCTGAGATCGGCTTCCCGACCGTGAGAAGGGGTTTCATTGGGGGGGTGTAGCTCACCCAATGAAGATCGTCGCTGACCCTGTCGCACGCCCTCGAGCGCAGCAGTCCCCCGTCGACGAGGCGGGATCTCCCGATCCCGTCATGCCTCCTGGCGTCCCCACGAACACGCCCGGGACGCAGCCACAACCGGCCCTCGACCCCCCCACGGCACACAGCGCGTGAGATTCGCTAACTCGTTGTGCGCCTTCGAGTTCCGCGAGGTCGTGTCATCTTGCGCACCTCCATGACGAGGTTCTGCAAGTCAGCCTGGGACACCCCGGGAATACGCCCCGCCTGCGCCAGCGTGTTCGGGCGGACCCGCTTGAGCTTCTCTCTGGACTCCGCAGAGAGCGTGATGAACTCGTCGTAGGGCAGGTGGTCATCCAATGCGAAATCCGCACGGCGCCGCAGGACTTCTGCCCGCTCTCGCTCCCGGGCGACGTACCCTTCGTACTTCAGATCGACCTCGATGCTCGCGAGAGCAGCGCTCGACACCCCCACCGGGAAGCCCCCGT
Organism: Gemmatimonadota bacterium; assembly: GCA_018678395.1. Taxonomy (GTDB): domain Bacteria; phylum Gemmatimonadota; class Gemmatimonadetes; order Longimicrobiales; family Gaopeijiaceae; genus Gaopeijia. Next base: position 664 of record JAHHMJ010000214.1, read on the forward strand.
GCTCGCCGGCAGCCTCCAGCAGCTGGTCGACCTCCACCCCCGGGCGCCGCAGCAGATCCGACGCTCGCACCGCCTGACGCGCCGGCTTCATTCCCAATCCCCGGAGCAGCTCCTTCACCGTATCCGGCTGGAGTCTGGTCTCGACGAACCAGCGCCGCACCCGATCCTGTTCCTCGAGGCGGGCCTCGAGGGACTCGACCTGGTCGGGCGTCAGCATGCCCAGAGCGCGCGCCCGCGGTCCGAGTCGGGCGATCGCGTTGTCCTGCCTGAGCAGAAGCCGGAACTCGGAACGGGACGTGAAGAGGCGGTAGGGTTCGTCGACACCTCGCGTGACCAGGTCGTCGATCAGGACCCCGATGTACGCCTCGTCCCTCTCGAGGACGAACGGCCCGCGCCCCTGCGCCTCCAGCGCTGCGTTCGCGCCGGCGACGACCCCCTGCCCCGCCGCCTCCTCGTACCCCGTCGTTCCGTTGATCTGCCCGGCGAAGAACAATCCGGGGACCGACCGGACCCCGAGCCGATGATCCAATTGGTGCGGCGGGAAGTAATCGTACTCGATCGCGTACCCCAGCCGGGTGAGGCGGGCCTTCTCCATGCCGGGAACGGAGCGTACGAACGCCTCCTGGACGTCTCCCGGCAGCGACGTGGACAGGCCGTTCACATAGAGTTCGTGCGTCTCCAACCCTTCGGGCTCCAGAAAGACCTGGTGGCGCCTGGCGTCCGGAAACCGCACGACCTTGTCCTCGATCGACGGGCAGTAGCGAGGCCCCTGCCCCGAGATCCGGCCGCCGTAGAGGGCACTCCTCTCCAGGTTCTCCGAGACGATGCGCTGGAGCTCCGGGCCCGTCCAGGTGATCCAACAGCAGCGTTGCTCCGGTACCACCTCCCGGCGATACGCGGAGAACCGGTAATCCTCCGCATCCCCGGGCTGAAGTTCGAGCGAGGCGAGATCCACCGTGCGCCCGTCGACCCGGGGTGGCGTACCCGTCTTGAACCGCGCGATCTCCAGCCCCCGCCGCTCGAGCTCTTCGGACAATCGAATCGACGGCGCTTCTCCCGCACGCCCACCGGCCACGCCGTCTCCCGGGCCGACGTGGATCCGGCCCCGTAGAAACGTGCCGGTCGTCACGACCACCGCAGAACCCACGAACCGATGGCCCGCCCGCGTTTCGACGCCGCCGACGCCGTCGCCGTCGTGTCCCGCCACGAAACCCGTAACGAGGCCCTGGAACAGATCGAGGGCCGGAAGCTCCTCCAGACAGCGGCGGACGGCACGTGGATAGAGCTCCCGGTCACATTGGGCCCGGGGTCCCCAGACTGCGGGACCGCGCCGAAGGTTCAACATCCGGAACTGGATTCTCGACGCGTCCGTGGCACGCCCCATGATCCCACCGAGGGCATCCACCTCGCGTGCCACCACCCCTTTGGCGATCCCGCCGATCGCCGGATTGCAGCTCATCTGGCCCATGCGACCGAGATCCGGCGTGATCAGCACCGTACGTGCGCCGAGCCGGGCGGACGCGGCCGCGGCTTCCGCCCCTGCGTGGCCGCCCCCGACCACGATCACGTCGTAGTTCCACTGCATCCGGTTCTCCCCCTCCGTTCGGACCCGCGTCCCCACCGTTCGTCTACAAAAGCGCCTTGAAACCCGGCTCCGTCGCCGCCGGCCCGGCCGGTACCGCCTCGACCCGCTCCACCGAAGCGGCCTCCGGGCCGTGGGCGAGCCAGCGCTCGAGCGACTCCACGCTCGCCGTCGGCCCGCTCGCATGCAGTTCCACCGAACCGTCCCTTCGGTTCCACACGCGCCCCACGAGTCCGAGTTCCCGGGCTCTCTGCACCGCATGCCAGCGGAAGCCGACGCCCTGGACCCGTCCGTGGATCAACCAGGCTCGCATGACGGGACCGCTGCTCATTTCCCGATGCAGAACTGGGCGAAGAGGCGATCGAGTACGTCCTCGGTGTCCACGAGACCCACCACCTCTTCCAGCGCCGAAGCCGCCGACTTGAGGTGCGCCCCTGCGTACTCGGCCGGTACCCCCTCGCGTAGCGCCACCTCGAACGCACCGATCTCGCCGGCAGCGCGCAGGACCGCGTCCGCCTGGCGTCGTCGCGTGAGAACCGGAGCGTCGTCCGGCGTCGCCTCGAGCGTGCCGAAGATCACGTCCGCCACGGCGCGCTTCAGCACCCCCAGACCCTCTCCGGTCACCACCGACACCGACACGGCGCCGTCATCGGACTCGCGCAGCACATCGCCGGCGTCTGCCATCGTCGCCACCCGAAGAACCGGCGCCCGCAGATCGTCGATCCAGGCACGCTCCTCGACGTTCAACCGCGTGCCCTCCGGATTGCAGTAGAGCACCAGGTCGGCGTGTTCGAGAAACCGTCGAGCGACCTCGATCCCCAGCCGCTCCACCACACCGTCGGTCGAGCGCAGCCCCGCGGTGTCGACGAGCCGCACCGGATAGCCTTCCACGGCGATATCCGCCTCGAGGGCATCACGCGTGGTTCCCGCGATCTCCGTCACCAACGCACGCTCCTCACCGACGAGCGCATTGTATAGCGAGGACTTCCCGGTGTTGGGCCGCCCGGCCAGCACGACCAGGGCGCCCTCCCGCAGCCGCTCTCCCTCGGGGGCCGTGCGGGCCAGAGCCTCCAACGCGGATCGTAGTCCCCGCGCAGCTTGCTCGATGCGGTCCACACCCACCGGAGGATCGTCCTCTTCGGGGAAGTCGATGTGGTGGGCGAGCAGCGCCTCGACCTGAACCAGCCCCTCCCTCAGCTCGGACACCCGCCTCGAGAGATGACGATCCAGCTGCCGGAGCGCCTCCCGGTGGAGGCGAGGACTCGTTCCGTCGATGAGATCGGCGATCGCCTCGGCCTGGACGAGATCGAGCTTCCCGTTCAGGTAGGCGCGACGCGTGAACTCACCGGGCCGCGCCAGCCGCGCGCCGACGGCTCGGCACGCCTCGATAACCCGGCGGACCGTGAATCCGCCTCCGTGACCCGAGAACTCGAAGAGGTCCTCCCCCGTGTAGGACGCGGCTCCGGGAAACCACGTGAGCAGCCCGCGATCGATCGGCTCCCCGGTGACCGGATCGCCGACCGTTACGAGATGCACCCTGCGCGGCTCCGGGTCGTCGCTCAGCCCGGGCACGACGCCCGACGCGACCCGGCCCGCCTCGGGGCCGGACACCCGCACCACCGCGATGGCCCCGCGTCCTGCCGGCGTGGCCTGGGCAACGATGGTGTCGATCAGGTCGGGCACTCGGCCTTCGGGCCGTGGGTCACTTCTCGTCGCGGTCGATCCGGATCGGTCCCGCCTTCGACGCCGACCTGCGTTCTCGGGCAATCAAGATCTGTTGCGGGAGCGTCGCGATATTGGCGGTCGCGTAGTACAGGTTCAGACCCGACGGGAAGTTCATGAAGATGAAGCCGAAGAACGGCGGCATGAAGTACATCATCATCTTCATCTGCGGGTTCTGGCTCGCCTGGGGCATGGACCGGAACGAGATGAATTGCAGGAAGAACATCGACACCGCGAGGACGATCGGCAGAATGAAGAACGGGTCCTTCGCGGACAGATCCGGCAGCCAGTAAAACGGCACGCCCCTGAGCTCGATCGTGTTCTGGAATACGAAGAAGAGCGCGATCAGAACGGGCCACGGCAGGAGCATCGGCAGACATCCCCCGAGGGGATTGAAGCCGTACTCCTTGTACATCCGCATCATCTCCTTCTGGAGCTTCTCCGGATTGTCCTTGTACTTGGTCTGGATCTCCTTGATCATCGGCTGCACGGCCATGTTGCGCATCTGCGCGCGCATGGCCTTCTGATTCAGGGGCCACAACGCCACCCGCATCAACACCCCGAAGATCACGAGAACCCATCCGTACCCGACGTTCAGGTTGTCGTGCAGGAAGTTCAGGACCCAGAGCGTGGCCACCACGAACGGCCGGATGAGCGGCCGCAGCCACTTCCATCCGTAGGGGTTCACCTCCTCGAGGTCCGCGCCGAGTGCCTGCAGCCGCGAGTAGACCTGCGGCCCCATGTACAGCCGGTAATCCACGGTGCCCCCACTGCCGACCGACTGGGCGACGGCCAGGTCCGGACGCATCTCATCGACCCCGGGCACGGTGATGACTCCGCCGATGTAGGGGCCGTCTTCACCGCTCTCGGCTCCGGGCAGGACCGCCACCACGAAGTACTTGCTCTTCACGCCGGCCCACATGTAGGGCCCGTTGTGGATCTCCGGGCGCTCCACCTTCCGCAGCTCCGTCGCGCGAATACCGTCGTTGAGGTGGTTGCCCACCCACGACATGAGACGTGCTTCCTGCGCGGAGTCGGCCTCGGCGAATGCGAGCCCCTGCCCCAGACCGGTGATCAGAAGCGGGC
>JAHHMJ010000157.1 GCA_018678395.1 Gemmatimonadota bacterium
GCCCTGTGGAAGACCACCGATGGGGGCGACAGCTGGACGGAGGTGGCGGGGAACGGCTTCCCCACCGCCGTGAAAGGTCGCATCGGCCTGGCTCTGGCCCCGTCGAACCCGGACGTCATGTACGCCATGGTCGAGGCCGAGGAGGAGGAAGACGGCTCGGGTGGCAACGGCCTCTACCGGTCCGACGACGGCGGGACGACCTGGGAGAAGACGAGCGACGAGAACACGCGCCCGTTCTACTACTCGCAGGTCCGTGTCGATGTCGAGAACCCGGATCGGGTCTACTTCTCGTCGACGCCGGTGAAGTACTCCGACGACGGCGGCCGCACCTCGGGCAACACCACGGTGGGCGTGCACGTCGATCACCACGCCATGTGGATGGACCCGAACGATCCGAACCACATGATCGTCGGCAACGACGGCGGCATCGCACTGACGTGGGACAGGGGTGGGAACTGGCTCGTGCCCAACGTCATCCCGATCGGCCAGTTCTATCACGTGACGTACAACATGGACACGCCCTACCGGGTGTGCGGGGGCCTTCAGGACAACGGCACCTGGTGTGGCCCGTCCCGCCGGGCGCGCGGCGGCATCACCAACTACATGTGGGCCACGGTCAGCGGCGGCGACGGCTTCGTGACCGCGCAGCATCCGACCGAGCACGACGTCGTCTGGGCCGAGTCGCAGGGCGGCAACATGGCGCGCCTCGATCTGGCGACCGGCGACCGCACGTCCCTGGTGAAGCCGGCCTGGCGCGACCGCTACCTCGAGTACGAGGACTCGGTTCTCGTCGTGTGGGACGACTCTCTGAACGCGCCGCCCACCGCCGCTCAGGAGCGCATCGACCGCTTCCGGGAGCTGCAGCAGGCGGACTCGGCGTCGCGCGTCCTGCGGTGGAACTGGAATACGCCGTTCTTCATCTCCCCCCACGATCCCGACGTCTTCTATGCGGCGGCGAATCGGGTCATGAAAAGCACCCAGCGCGGGGACGACCTCCAGATCATCTCCGAAGACCTGTCGTATGCCGACCCGGAGAAGATCCGGATCTCGACGCGCACGACGGGCGGGATCACACCCGACGTCACCGGGGCGGAGACCTTCGCCACCGTCGTCTCACTCGACGAGTCACCCCTGGTCCAGGGCAAGCTCTACGCGGGGACCGACGATGGCCGGTTGTGGCTCAGCCCGGACGACGGCCAGACGTGGATCGAACGCACCGGGGCGTACGATGGCCTCGTTCCGGAGGGCACGTACGTGAGCCGGATCGAGCCGTCGCAGCATGCGGCCGAACGGTTCTACGTCACCTTCGACAACCACCGCCGCAACGACTTCACGCCCTACGTCCTGGTGACCGAGGACGACGGTGAGAGCTTCCGGTCGATCGCCGGAGGAATCCCGCAGGAGTGGCCCGCGGACGGGCCCAACTTCGTGCACGTGGTGCGCGAGGACCCCGTCAACCCGAACCTGCTCTTCGTCGGGACCGACCTCGGAGTGTGGGTGAGCACCGACCGAGGCGAGAACTGGCAGCGCTTCCAGAACGGACTCCCGACCGTGCCCGTCCACGACCTCCGGATTCACCCCCGGGACCGCGAACTCATCGCGGGTACGCACGGAGCATCGATCTGGATCGTCGACATCGCGCCCCTGCAGCAGCTGAGCGACGTCCGCATGGCCGAGGGCGCGATCCTCTTCGAGCCCGCCCCGGGCCTGCAATTCGGGGACCCGCCCGTCGGCGGAGAGTCGACAGGGCAGCAGTTCTTCCAGGGAGAGAGCGCGCGGTTCGGGGCGAAGCTCACCTACTGGCTGCCCGAGGCTGTGGAAGGGCGTCGGGTCGACGTCGTGGTGACGGACGACGCGGGCACCGAGGTCGCCACGGTGACCGGGACGGGGCGGGAAGGCGTGAACACTGCGCTCTGGAACCTCCAGGGGCCGGCGCCGACTCCCGTGGCGCTGTCCCCCGCCGCCCGGCGAGACTCCCTGCGGACCGTCGGGATGATTCGCGAGGTCGCGGACTCGCTGGTCGAGAACGAGGGCGCTGACCGCGAGCAGATGGATCAGATGCTCGAAGGCATCGTCAGCGGGAACATGGCCCGGCTCTTCGGCGGCGGCGGCGGCTTCGGCGGCGGTGGCGCCCGCCCGTCGTTCCGGGATCGGCCCGGCGAAACGCCGGTACTCGCGGGCCGGGGCGGTCGGCCGGGCGGCGGCGGTGCGATGAACCAGAACACCATGCGCCAGGTGTTCGGCGCCCTGCGCGACCGCGGCATGGGCTTCGACGCCCTGCGAGGGCGTGGCGGTGGAGGAGGCGGATCGCCGGTCGACCCCGGTCGCTACACGGTCTCCATGACGGTCGGCGACCGGACGCTTTCGGTGCCCCTCGAGGTAATCCGCGATCCGGGCTTCACGGTCGAAGAGACCTCGGGTCCGTCCTGGTTGTTCGGCGCCGAGTCGTGGTACGAGCTGTTCGAGCGGCTCGCGGAGGCCGACTTCGGGGTGCGGTAGGCAAGGCCGCCCGACGGGGCGGAGTCGACATCGGCTCCGTCCCTTCCGAGGCGAGCCTCAGCCGTGGGTCGGGAGCGGCTGGCGCAGGTACAGTGCTTCGTACTGGCGGGCCATGATCTCGGCGGTGAAGCGCTTCTGAAAGCGTCGCCGCGCCGCCTCCCCGAGCGCGCGCCGCTGCTCTTCGTCGTCGAGCAGTTCGATGATCGTGCGAGCCAGGGCATCGGGGTCCTTCGGCGGTACCAGGCGGCCGGTGCGACCGTCGGTGATGGCGGTCGGAACCCCGCCGACCGCGGTGGCCACGGTGGCGCACCCCGAGGCCATCGACTCGAGGATGATCATCGGTAGGCCCTCCCAGAGGGACGGCAGCACGTGCAGGTCGAACACCTTCAGGAGTGAGGCGACGTCCAGCCGCACGCCGAGGAAGCGGATCGCGTCGGTGAGGCCGAGCTCCCGTGCCTGGGCTTCCAGTGAGGCCCTGCGATTTCCTTCACCGGCAACCAGCAGAATCGCTCCGGGGTGCGCGGCGCGTACCGCGGGCAGGGCCTCGAAGAGGTAGACGAGGCCTTTCTGTTCGACCAGCCGGGAGGCGAAGCCGAGCACGGGTGCGTCCGCGGGAATCCCGAGCTCGCGGCGTGCTTCGGCGTGATCGATCGGGAGATCGTAGCGGTCGCCTTCGATTCCGTTGACGATCGTCTCGACCTTGCTGGATGCGATCTTCCCGTACCGCTGCAGGGTCTCCGTCGTGTGATCGCTCACACCGACGACCTTCCAGGCGAAATGCGACGCCAGCCACTCCGCGAAGAGGTAGCGCCGCTTGTTGCGGTCGAATCGCCGCGTGAACCACCGCTCCGGGAACGGCCTCGCGTGATCCGTATGCACCAGCGTGCGCACTCGGGCGAGGAGACCGCCCAGCGAGCCCTCCACGAAGGGCTCGGTGTTGTGCGTGTGGAGCACGTCGAAATGCCGACCCCGGAGGAAGCGCGCGATCTTCATGAAGGCGAGGCGGTCGGGTACGTCCCCGTCTTCGCGGAGTCTGTGCACCGCGATGCCCAGATCCGACCGCAGGGCCTCACCCAGGGGCCCGACGTCGCGGAGGCACAGGACTTCGACGTCGAAACGGCTCCGATCGATCGTTCGGCACAGCGTGTCGACGACCCGCGGGAGTCCTCCCACGTGGAGATCGTGCGTGATTTGCAGGAGGCGCGTTCGGCCCATGCGGCGACGGCGAAGCGATGAGGAGGACGGGAACCCCGCGCGGCCCGTCGCAGATTGAGTCTGTCCTCGCCCGAGGCGGTGGGCAAGGTCGGTCTCGGCTCCGGCTTTGCGCCGGCCACGGACGGCGTGATTATTCGGAGTTCACCGATTCACAGCCGATTCCGGAGTCCGCGACACCGTGCCCAGGGAAAAGGTCGTACTCGCCTACAGCGGTGGCCTCGATACCGCCTGCATCCTGAAGACCCTCATCCAGTCCGGATACGACGTCATCGCGTACGTCGCCGACGTGGGCCAGCAGGAGGATTTCGACGAGGTCGCCGATCGAGCACGGCGCACCGGCGCCGTGGACGTCCGTGTCGAGGACCTGAAGCGCGAGTTCGTCACCGACTTCATCTATCCTGCGATCGCGGGCAACGCGGTCTACGAGAACCGATACCTGCTGGGTACCTCGCTCGCTCGACCGGTGATCGCACGACGCCAGGTCGAGATCGCGCTCGACGTGGGCGCAGAGGCCGTGGCGCACGGAGCGACCGGGAAGGGCAACGACCAGGTCCGCTTCGAACTGGCCTTCGCCGCGCTCGCCCCGGGACTGCGGATCATCGCGCCGTGGAAGGACCCGGACTTTCTGGCTCGCTTCCAGGGACGCAGCGACCTGCTCGCGTTCGCGCGTGAGCACGATATCCCGGTCGAAGCGACGGTCGAGAAGCCGTATTCGAGCGACGAGAACCTCATGCATCGCTCGTACGAAGCCGGTCTGCTGGAAGACCCGGATCTGGCGCCGCCGCCCGACATGTTCAAGCTCACCCGCAGCATTGCCGAGGCGCCCGATACGCCCGAAGATCTCGTGCTCCACTTCGAGGACGCCCTGCCGGTCCGGGTCGAGAACGTCGCCGCCGGCGTGGACGAGACCGATCCCGTCGCGCTCTTCGAGTACCTGAACGATCGCGGTGGCGCGCACGGGATCGGCCGCGTGGACATGGTCGAGAATCGCTTCGTGGGCATCAAGTCCCGCGGGGTCTACGAGACGCCGGGCGGTACCGTCCTTCACCACGCCCTGCGGGACCTGGAGGGGATCGCGATGGACCGCGAGGTGCTCCGGCTCCGGGACATGCTGTCTCCCCGCTTCGCCGAGATCATCTACAACGGCTTCTGGTTCTCTCCCGAGATGGACTTCATTCGCGCCGCGTTCGGCCAGTCGGAGCGGCTGATCGACGGACAGGTCCGGGTGCGCCTGCACAAGGGCAACGTGATCCCGATGGGGCGGGTCTCGCACACGTCCCTGTACGACAAGGACCTGTCGTCGATGGACGTTGCGGGCGGGTACGATCAGGAGGACGCCCGCGGCTTCATTCGCATCAACGCGCTGCGCTTGAAGGCTCACAAGCTCATCCTCCGACGGACCGGAGAAGACGACGGCGCAGGCGACCTCAGCGCTGACTGAGGCCCCCGAGAAGGAGCGCCGCCGGCAGGGTCGACGCGAGGAGCACGACCACCACGCGGACGGCCCACCACAGCCACGCCCGGTCGCGGGGCCGAGGCGGGCCGGGACGAAAGACGAGGCGCTCCCGGAGCGCCGCCATCTGCCCCATGCCGTAGGCGACGGTCGCGGCGTACAGGGCGGTGGCAGCCGTGAGGGGGGACCCGTCGGCGAGGAACACCCGTCCAATCTCCACGATGGCGCCCACGAAACCCACGGCCCCCACGACGGTGGCCGCCCGGCGGAACCCCCGGATTCCTCGGCGGCGGCGCGAGGGTATGCTCACGGTTGCATCCGGTGGTTCGGGGCCGGAGCGCTCACGGGTCCAGCCGTCGGCGAAGGGCTGCGTCCAGGGTAAGAGCGCGCGCACGGATATCGAGCAGGTAGAGCGAGGGCTCGATCAGCTCGACCTCGGTCACGTGCCAGCGACCCTCCCAGATCAAGAGGTCCACCCTCGCGTACAGCGGGG
>JAHHMJ010000667.1 GCA_018678395.1 Gemmatimonadota bacterium
ATCTCCGCCTGGGTGAAGTACTGGTAGCGATCCCTCAGCTCCTCCGGCGTGTCCACCCACTGCACGTCCAGAGGCTGGTCCACCGCCGAGTAGAGGGCCTCCATGAGCTCCAGCCAGCTCTGCGCCCAGCCGCTCCCCAGGTTGAAGAGGCCCGACACCTCGGGCTGGCCCATGAGCCACAGCATGGCGTCCACGCAGTCCTTCACGTAGACGAAGTCCCGCATCTGCCCGCCGTCGGCGTAGTCGGGATGGTGGGAACGGAAAAGGGTCACCGCCTCACCCGCCGCCGCCGCCGGGTAGCTGCGGGTGACGTGGCTCATCATGCCGCCTTTGTGGTACTCGTTGGGGCCGTACACGTTGAAGAACTTCAGGCCGACCCAGGTCGGCGGTCTCGGAGATCCGTTCTCGACACGGCGCGCGACCCAGCGGTCGAAGAGGTGTTTGCTCCACCCGTAGGCGTTGAGCGGGAGGAGCGTGGACAGCGCCTCCGGAGACCCGTCGTCGTCGAATCCCTGCGAGCCGTCACCGTAGGTCGCCGCCGACGAGGCGTAGAGGAGCGGCACGTCGTGGCGCGCGCACCACTCCCAGATGCGCTGGGACAGCCGCACGTTCGTCTCGACGACCAGATCGGCATTCGTCTCGGTGGTCGCCGAGATCGCCCCCATGTGCACGACGGCATCGATCGACGCCCCCCGCGCCTCGAGGAAATGATCGAGGGCTTCCGGAGCGACGATGGCTTCGAGCTCGCGGCGCGCCAGGTTCCGCCACTTGTCGTCGTGGCCGAGGCGGTCGCACACGGCGACACGCGTCCCGCGTTCGTCGAGCGCCGCTACGAGATTCGAGCCGATGAAGCCGGCTCCGCCGGTGACGAGGATCATGTGGGATGCCGTGGGGTCGAAAAGGATAGACGGAGAAGTAGGGCCGCGGACCAGAGCCTGTCGATGGAAGGTAGGGATCACGTTCTGTCCCGCCACCCGGATCGGGCTCGCAGTCGGAAACGTTTGTAGTTTTTTTTGAATTCACGATTGCCCGAGAGGGCAGCCACCTTCTACCTTGATGGCGATCAGCAGCCCCACCGAAGCTCCGGCCCCGAGGCCCTCGATGCCGCGTTTCCCTCTCCTGCTCCTCGTCGGGGTGCTGGTGACGGGACCGATGCCCGCGTTCGCGCAGGTCCAGGAGTCGGCGGCGTCGAGCGAGCGAGAAGTCGTGATCGCCGATGGCGACACGCTCTGGAGCCTGGCACGGCGTCATCTCGGGGATCCTCTCCGGTGGCCCGAATGGGTCGAGGCCAACCGCGACCTGATCGGCGGTCCGGGTGACCTCGAGATCGGGATGCGCCTCCAGATCCCGGGTGCGGGCCCCGAACCAACGGGCCCCGGACAGGTGACGGAGGCCGCCGCCGAATCGGTGCCGGATTCGACGTCCGCTCGAGTCGGGGTCGAGACGCTGCAGCCGGGAGATCTTCGCCCCGCCGCCGATCCCTCGGCGCCCGTACCCGTGCGGCTTGCTCCGCCCGCCGCCCCGGCCGAGCCGGCACCACCCCGCGATTCCACACCGACGGCCGCACCTCCGGCCGAGGTTGGTCTCCCCGCCGTCGGGCCCGGGGGCGGGGGTCCGGAGAACGAGGATTCGTTGGACGATCCTGCGGGGCGCGAGCCGCTGCGGGCGATCCCTTTCGGCCTGCACGCCTCGGCCCCGTTCCTCGCCGCGGCCACGGCCGTGGAGCGGCGTGCCGCGGGGGCCCCGTTGATCGGGCCGAACAGGGACACCGGCCTTCGTTCGGCGCGTCGAGGCGATCGCCTCGTGCTGCAGGGCTCCGGCTCGGGTCTGACCGCCGGGGCACTGCTTCAAGCCTACCGGATCTCGGGTGAGGAGATCGCCGACCTTCCCGTCGCGATTCCGACCGGGGTTCTGCGGGTCGAGTCGGTCGAGCCGGAGGCCGCGGTCGTGGTGGTCGAGGACAGCTTCGACCGCATGACCCCCGGTGACCGCGTGCAGCGGCTCCCCGATGCGCCGACGGCCCCCGCCAACGCCATGGTACCGGCCTCGGAGCCCCTGCCGGCGCGAATCCTCGGGGGTGCCGTAGTCGATGCGATGCTCGCCCCCGGCGATTGGCTCTTCCTCGATGTCGGGCAGACCGACGGCGTTCGGGCGGGCGACGAGTTCGTTCCGGACCACGGGGACGACCTCTTCCCCCCGAACGGGCGCATTCAGGTCGTGCTCGTTCAGGAATCCACCTCCACGGCGCGCGTCGTGGGAGTCGGAGATCGACTCCTCCGCGTCGGGACCGCCCTGCGGCTCGATCGACGCTTGCGCTGAACTCTCCCCAAACGATACCCACCATGTCCGAACCCCAGCGCGTCGTCGTGACCGGCGGCGCCGGCTTCATCGGAAGCCACGTCGTCGATGCCTATCTCGCCCGAGGCCACCAGGTGTGGGTCATCGACGATCTGTCTTCGGGTCGTCGGGAGAACCTCGACGCCGATGCGGAGCTCCTGGTCGCGGACGTCGGGTCGCCCGAGGCCGCAGATCTCCTCCGCCAGGTGCGGCCCGATGTGGTGAACCACCACGCGGCGCAGATCGACGTGCGCGTCAGCGTCGACGATCCCGGTCGGGATGCGCGGACCAACATCCTCGGTCTGCTGAACCTGACGGAAGCGGCCCGTGAGGTCGGGACGCGCCGGTTCGTCTTCGTCTCGAGCGGCGGAGTCGTCTACGGTGAGCCGGAGGTGCGGCCGACGCCCGAGACGATGCCCAAGCTGCCCCTGTCTCCGTACGGGGTCACGAAGCTCGCCGGTGAGTACTACCTGAACTACTACCGGCGCGTGCACGGCATGGAGTATGTCGCGCTTCGATACAGCAACGTGTTCGGACCGCGGCAGGACCCCCATGGAGAAGCGGGCGTCGTGGCGATCTTCTGCAACCGGCTGCTGGCCGGCGAGGCGCTCACGATCTTCGGGGACGGCGAGCAGACGCGCGACTACGTGTTCGTGAAGGACGTGGCCGCCGCGAACATGCTCGCGACCGACATGGCTCTCCCGGCGGTCGACGGGGACGGTGCCGATCTGGACGACGTGGCCTTCAACGTCGGCACGGGGCTTGCGACCAGTGTGAACCGGCTCGCCGACTCCCTCGAGCAGGTGGCCGGTCTCCACCCGGGGCGGGACTACCGCGCGGGCCGACCCGGGGAGTTGCGGCACAGCACGCTCGACGCCGGGAAGCTTCGGGGTCGTGGCTGGGCGCCTCAGGCGACGCTTACCGAGGCGCTGCAGCAGACGTACGAGTACATCGCCCAGAACCGGACCGGAGCCACGTGATTTCCTTCCTTGCGATGATTCAGTTGCGCATGCCGACGAGTCCCGTCGACATGGTGCTCGGTGGCACGCTCCCCACCAAGATCGTGCTCACCGCGCTGCTCCTGTTCTCGCTGGTCTCCGTCTGGATCATGTGGGCGAAGGCCCGGCAGTTCCGGAAGGTCCGCGTGCTCGGTGACGAGTTCATCCAGGCGATGGAGCGCGCGCAGCGTCTCGAGGATGCCTACAAGGTGATCCTCGCATTGCCGGAATCCCCCTACGGCCGGGTCTTCCGCCAGGGCATCAACTTCTTCAGCGAGCTGCGGCCCGGAGGACTGCGGGAGGGTGCCCAGGTCGCCGGGCTGTCCGCGGCGCAGCTCGAGGTCCTTCGGCTCGTGCTGGAGAAGGAGGAGGCGGAGGAGCGGGACGAGCTGGCACGCGGCCTCCCCTGGCTGGCGGTGGTGGCCTCGGTGTCGCCCCTGATGGGACTCCTCGGTACGGTGATCGGCATCATGAACGCGTTCCTCGGAATCACGGCCAGCGGCTCGACGAACATCGGAGCGGTGGCCCCCGGAGTCGCGGAGGCCCTGATCACGACGGTGGCCGGGCTGTTCGTCGCGATCCCCGCGGTGATCGCGTACAACCACTTCGTCTCGCGCCTCAACCTGGTCAGCGGTGAGCTGGAGGGCTTTTCGAGCGAGTTCATCGGGACCCTCGCACGAGAGGGCCGGGTCTGATGGCTCGCCGCCGGGGCAATCGCGGGGACCTGCCGATGACGGCCGACATCAACGTGACCTCGTTGGTCGACGTCGCGTTCACGCTTCTGGTGGTCTTCATCATCATTGCTCCGGCGCTGCAGGGCGGGATCGAGATCCAGATCCCGGAGGCCGACGTCGCCCCGATCACCTCGGTGGACGACCCTCTGATCGTGACGCTGAATGCAGAGGGACGGGTGTGGGTCGAGGACGTGCCCATGGACATCGAGGAGTTCCAGAGCGCCTTCGCCGGGTTGCTCGCGGCGGCACCTCGTGAGGTCGTCTATCTGAAGTCCGACGCCAATGCTCGGGTCGAGGACCTCTATCAGGTCATGGGGATCATCAACGCGGCGGGAATCGCCCCCTCGCTGGTTGCCGAGGAATGGGCCAACTGAAGCGGGAGCGGGGCCGGCTTCCCCGCAGCGGACTGGTCGTCTCCGGCAGCCTGCACGGCGTCGTGATCCTCGGCCTGTTCGTGGCCCCGGTCTTCCAGCAGGAGCCCCGACAGTTCGAGACCTTCGCCATCGAGCTGGTGGCGACCGATCCCCTACCGGTCCCGACGCCTCCCGTGACGGACGATCTCGTCATCGAGACGCCCGAGACCGCCCCTCCCCAGGAGCCGGAGGACATCCCTCCGCCGGAGAGCACCTCGCCTTTGCCCGAGGCCCCGCCCGAGCCCGCCGACGACCCTGAGCCCGAGCCGGAAGAGGAGACCGACCCGCCCGAGGAGGCGTCCGACGACACCCCTCCCACGCCGACCCCCGCCGAAGCCCAGCCCGTCGAAGACGCGCCCGACGACACCGGCTCGAACGTCGACGTCCGGCTCGAGGGCCTGCGGCGTGACTACCCGGCGTACTATGCGGGCATCGTGCAGGCCATCTCCGACTGCTGGCGCCGGCCTCCCGGCAACAATCGCTGGGAGACGGTGATCTATTTCGAGATCGAGTCGGACGGGACCGTTTCCGGGGTTCGCCCTGTACAACGGTCGGGTAGTCAGGCCTTCGATCTCGCCGCCATCGGCGCCATCGCAGACTGTGCGGGGCGAGGCCGCTTCGGGCCACTCCCGGAAGAGCTTCCCTACGAGATACTGCCCGTCCAATTCACCTTCCGTCCGTCCGGTATCGGTCGGTGATCGTACAGCGCCCGCAACGCAGCCCTCCCCTCCATCCGACCTCTCTCGCAGCCATGCTTCGCTCCACCCCGGTGCATCCCGTCTCGCCTCGCCGCTCCAGGGTGTCCGCTCAGCGTCGGCTGACCGTCGCGGCGGCGCTCGTCGTCTCGGCCCTCGCCACCGTGGCGCCGGCTCAGGCGCAGGACGAGCCCTTCCCGGGCGTCGCGCTCGGGCTGGCCTACGACGTCGTGAGCGCCCCGGGCCTCGCGATCCAGCCCTTCGAGGGCCGCTTCGGCGGTCAGGCGATCGCGCGTTCGGTGGAGGCGATCATCGGGCGAGACCTGCGCTATTCCGACCGCTTCACCGTCGTGGACTCACTGCCGCAGGCCCTGGGCGGGGACGGCGTCGACTACGGCATCTGGGACCGACTCGGCGCGATCTATCTGGTCCGCGGCCGGGTGGAAGGGGCCGGCGAGGGGTTCGTACTGGTCCTCGAACTGCACGACGTGGCCTATACCCGCCTCGCGCACGAGGCGCGCTTCGACCTTCCCGCCACGACCGATCCCGAATTCCGCATGGCCGTACACCGCGTGTCGGACACGCTGGTGGAGTGGGCGTTCGGCGAGCCGGGGATGGCCGCTTCGCGCATCGCGTTCAGCATGATGCGGGACGACGGCAACCGCGAGATCTACGTCGTGGACTCCGACGGCGAGAACCTTCGGCGCATCACGAACCACCAGGACATCGCGGTATCGCCGGCGTGGTCGCCGGACGGGAGCCGCCTGGCCTACATGAGGTACGCGCCCCTGCAGCGGGT
>JAHHMJ010000238.1 GCA_018678395.1 Gemmatimonadota bacterium
GAGCCTGATGGGGCGACGCCTCGGGCTCTCGCCCCTGGTGGTCGTGCTGTCCCTCGTCTTCTGGTACTTCGTGTGGGGGCCTCTCGGCGCGCTGCTGTCGGTGCCACTGACGATGATCGTGAAGATCTGGCTGGAGAACACCCAGGATCTTCGCTGGCTCGCCGTCCTCATCGACAAGCAGGCGCCCGATGCGGCGGTCGCAGTTGCGGCGCCCGCCACGGCTTCGGGTGTTCCTCCCGACGACACCGCGCCGGACACCGGCCGTCCCTCACGAGCTTGACCATGCCCCGCACCGAATTCGACGCCCTGCCCGACGATGCACGTCTCTGGGTCTTCTCCTCCTCGCGTCCGCTCGCCCCGGACGAGTCCGAGGCCCTGCTGACCCGGGTCGACGGCTTCCTCGATGGGTGGAACGCCCACGGGCACCCGCTGACCGGTGCGCGCGAGTGGAGGGAGCACCGCTTCCTGCTCGTTGCCGTGGACGAGGCGAGTGCTCCGCCGTCGGGCTGCTCCATCGACGCGTTGCATCGCATTCTCAAGGAATACGAGGCATCGCGAGGCGTGGGCATGACCGACCACGCCGACGTGCTCTACCGCGACGGCGACGGCGCAGTCAGGAGCGCGCCGCGTCTCGACTTCGCCCGCATGGCGAAGGCGGGCGAGGTCGGCCTCGACACGCCCGTCTTCGACACGACCCTCACCCGCAAGGCGGATCTCGCCACGGCGTTCGAGGTTCCGGCCACCGCGGCCTGGCACCGTCGCGCGTTCTGGCGCCAGCTGACCTGAAGAAGCAACGGCCGGCAGGAAGAACCCCCCCGCCGGCCGCGCCTGGTCTTCGGAGCTGTCGCCGCAGCGCGTTCAGACCGACTTCGGGATCCCCTTCTTGACCAGCGGGCTCGCCACCAGTGCGAGGATTCCGACACCGCCGACGATCATGGCGACGGTCCGGAAGAGCGCGAAGGGCGCCAGGCTCTCGAGCTGACCCGCCACGAGTCCCGCGATCAGGTTCCCGAGCGCCGCTCCCACGAACCAGATCCCCATCATCTGACCGACGCGCCGCTCGGGTGAGAGCTTCGTGATCGCGCTCAGTCCCACGGGTGAAATCGTGAGCTCGCCCGCGGTGTGGAAGAAGTAGGTCACGATCAGCCAGGCCGGGCTCACGAGGCTCGTCGCGCTCGCGTTCGCCGCCCCCCAGGAGAGCACGAAGAACCCGACGGCGAGACCGAGAAGGCCGAGACCGAACTTCACCGGAATCGAGGGGTCCGCGTTCCGTTTCTCGAGCGCCCCCCACAAGGACCCGAAGACCGGGGCGAGGAGGATGATGAAGATCGGGTTGATCGACTGGAGCATGGACGCCGGCATCACCCACGAACCCAGGGTGCGGTCCGTGAGGTCCTGGGCGAAGAGGTTCAGCGAGGTGCCCGCCTGCTCGAAGCCCGACCAGAAGATGGCGATCAACAGGAAGAGCCAGAAGATGACGCCGAGGCGCTTGTTCTCTTCCGGCGTGTGACCGCCGGCCGTGATCAGGTACAGGAAGTAGAGCGCGACCAGAACCAGGACACTGTATCCCAGATAGGTCGCGATCTGGGTGAGCGTGATGGCGATGGCCCCGATCGACACCAGGTACCCGAAGCCCACGATCGCCGCCATCATCACGACGAAGCCGGTGAAGAACTTCCGCTCGAGCGACTTCACCTCGTTCGCGGGCAGGTCGGTCTTCAGGTCGCCCGCCGAGCCGAGGTAGCTCGCGCCCATCTTGTACTGAACCAGACCCAGGGCCATCCCGACGCCGGCGGCTCCGAAGCCCCAGTGCCAGTTCCACGTCTCACCGAGGTAGCCGGTGATGATCGGTCCGGCGAACGCCCCGATGTTGATCCCCATGTAGAAGATCGAGAACCCGGCGTCCCGCCGCGCACCGCCCTCGGGATACAGCTCGCCGACCACCGTGCTGACGTTCGGCTTCAGCAGGCCGGTCCCCAGGATGATGAACACCAACCCGAGGAAGAAGCTGAAGTCGGTGCCGACGGCCATCGTGAAGTGGCCGATCGCGATGATCCAGCCCCCGACGTAGACGGCCTTGCGCTGGCCCCAGAGATTGTCCGCGACCCACCCACCGGGAAGTGCGAGGATGTAGACCAGCGAGGTGTAGAGCCCGTAGATCGCGGCCGCCGTCGCCACGTCGAGACCCATGCCCCCGTTCTCCCTCAGGGGGTTCCCGGCGGCGTCCGTCACGACCGCCGTGGTCTCCGCCGTCATGAAGAGAATGAGCAGGGCGCGCATCCCGTAATACGAGAAGCGCTCCCACATCTCGGTGAAGAACAGCGTCGCCAGGCCTCGCGGGTGGCCGAAGAAGCCCCCCTCCTGCGGTGCCGTGGCGTGTCGCGGCTGCGTGCTCAAGTTCCGAGCTCCCGATCCAAGGAGTGAGGAGGAGTGCCAGCTCCGGCCTCCAGACATCCGGCCAAGCTACCGTGCGCGGACGACTCCGGCCAGAAAGCGTGCGGCGGACTCCTCGGCCCAGAAACGGGGTCGGCTCAACGAGCCCCCGACGAAGCCCACGTGACCACCGCGCTCGGTGACGACCGGATACAGCCAGGGGTTGTCCGCCATGGCGGGGCGGGGCACCGCCTCCGCCGCGAAGAAGGGGTCGTCGAGGCTGTGCAGCAGCAGGGTGGAGACCCGCACATGCGGCAGGAACCCCGCCGAACTGGACCTCTGGTAGTAGTCCTCGGCACTCGCGAATCCATGGAGCGGGGCGGTGAGCGCCTCGTCGAACGCACGGATCGATTCGGCGTTCCAGACCGCATCGAGGTGGACGGACTCGTCGAGCAGATGGGTCTTCAGTCGTGTCTTGTCGACCAGGGAGCGGAGGAAGTAACGGCTGTACAGCTGGCGTCCCAGAAACGTGTTCTCGAGGCGCCGGACCCCGGCGTCGAGATCGTAGGGGACCGAGACGGCGACCGCCCCGGAGACCTCGGCCGGCTCCGCTTCGCCATGCTCTCCGAGGTACTTCAGGAGGACGTTCCCACCCAGGGAGTACCCGAGCGCCAGCAGGACTCGATTCGGGAAGCGGTCGCGCAGCCCCTCGAGCACGAAGGCCAGGTCGCCGGTCTCGCCGGAGTGGTAGGCGCGGGCCCGGAGATTGGGCTCACCCGAGCACGCCCTGAAGTTCACGCCGACGGCCGCGATGTCTTCGCGAGCCAGGGCCGCGTACGCCTCCAGACAGTATCCGCGTCGGCTGTTGCCTTCGAGTCCGTGCAGAACGACCGCGAGGGGCCGGGCCGGGTCGGGGTCCGCGGTGAAATCGAGATCCAGGAAGTCACCGTCGGGTGTCGTCCAGCGCTCCCTGCGGAGCCCGTCGAGCGACCGGCGCCGGAGGGCCTTGCCCAGCAGGGTCTGGGCGTGCGGGCCGCTCCACGGG
>JAHHMJ010000460.1 GCA_018678395.1 Gemmatimonadota bacterium
CTCCGATCCCCAGGGCCGGCCGCCCGTGTTCGACCGGCTGCCCCGCGAAGAAAGCGGACTGCGGTACGTGGGACGTCTCGACCTGCTCACGGGGGGTCTGCTCCTGCTCAGCAACCAGGGCGACCTCATCCACCGCCTGCTCCATCCTTCGTCCGAGGTCGAGCGGGAGTACGAAGCCCGGGTGGAGGGCATACCGAACCGCGCGACCCTCGGGCAGCTGAAGGCTGGAGTCGAGCTGGATGATGGCCCGGCGCGGGTCCGACGCGCCGAAGTGACCGGGCGCTGGCGTCACGGAGCCATCCTGCGGCTGGTTCTGGTGGAGGGACGGAATCGTGAAGTGCGTCGACTCTGCGAGGCCGTCGGGCATCCGGTCGAGCGCCTGGAACGCGTCCGCTTCGGCCCCATCGAGATCGGTGCACTTCCGCCCGGCCGTTGGCGAGAGCTGGAGGCGCACGAGGTGGCGGCCCTGGAGGGCGTAGCCGGGCCGCACGGCAGACACTGAAAAGGGGCCGTGAGGCCCTCGAACGGAGATAGAGATGGACTTGAGAGATCGAAACGTCCTCGTACTCGGAGGCGCGGGGCTGGTGGGGACTGCAGTGGCGCGACGGATTCTCGACCACGAGCCGCGTCGCCTCATTCTCTCGTCGCTCCGGTTGTGGGAGGCCGAAGCGGCGCGCGACGAACTGGCGGCCGAGTACCCCGACCTCGCGGACCGTATCGGCGTCCGCTCCGGCGACCTCTTCGTGCCCGAGGCATTCAAGGATCGGCCCCGCGGGGAGGTCTTCGCCGACGACGCCGCGCGCAGCCTGCTGGTCGACGAGGTGTACGGTGAGCTGACGCTGGAGGTGCTGGAGCGGTCGGCGCTGGGCCGGCTCCTTCTCGACGATCGACCCGACGTGATCGTCGATTGCATCAACACCGCCGGTGCGCTCGCCTACCAGAACGCATTCGCCTCGGCTCTCGAGCTGCGAGATCTCGCCAAGGAGGGGTCGGCGGACGGTGCCGCGGTCGAGCGTCACCTGGCCACCCTCTACCTCCCGCAGTTGATCCGCCACGTGCAGATCGCTTTGGAGGGCATGAAGCGGATCGGCACCCGGATCTACGTGAAGGTGGGTACGGCGGGCACCGGAGGGATGGGTCTCAACATCCCCTTCACACACTCCGAGGAACGGCCGTCGCGGGTCCTGCTCGCGAAGGCGTCGCTCGCCGGTGCGCATACGCTGCTGCTGTATCTGATGGCGCGCACGCCGGGCGCCCCCGCAGTCAAGGAGGTGAAGCCCACTGCGGCGATTTCGTGGAAGTCGATCGGCGTGGGTCCGGTGCTCCGGGGCGGTCGGCCGATCGCGCGTAGCGATGCCCGGGAGCCTCTCGCGCTGGACGAAGCGTTCGGTCCCGACGCGGAGCGGGGGTGGATCGACGTCGAGGGCCCGCTCGAAGGGGTATTTCTCGACGCGGGCGAGAACGGCTGGTTCAGTCCTGCGGAGTTCGAGGCGCTGACCGCGCTCGGTCTCATGGAGTTCGTCACCCCCGAGGAGATCGCCGAGAACGTGGTGCGTGAACTCCGCGCGCACCCCACCGGGAAGGACGTGGTCGCAGCCCTGGATGGCGCGACGCTGGGGCCGACCTACCGCGCCGGTGTTCTGCGCAGCCGCGTCCTGGAGCACATGGATCGCCTCGAGACCGAGCACCCCTCCTCGGTGGCGTACGAGATGCTCGGTCCTCCGCGGCTGTCGAAGGTCCTGTTCGAGGCGGACCTGGTGCGGCGGGTGTGCGGCGACCTGAACGGGGCCGCCGAGCTGGATCCCGAAGCGACGGCACAGGCGACACACGACCTGATCGAGCGCGACGACGATCTGAGGTGCCGGATCGTGTCGGTCGGCCTGCCCATTCTCCTTCCGGACGGGCGCCGGCTCCTGCGTGGCGCGCGCGTCCAGGTCCCACCGGAGCCGGGCCTGCCGGCGGACCACCCGCGCGTGGTGGACGCGGGGTGGGTGGACCTGCGCCCGAGCAACTGGGCGCGCTGGCGGGAGCGGTGTGCCGCGCTGCGGGCCGAGATCGCCGATCGGCCGGGCCTCGATCAGGGATCGCGAGCCGACCACGACTACGGAGACGGCACCGGGCAGCTGCGTCCGGGGCGTCTTGCCGCGTGGATCTTCCGGTACGAGGACCGCGGCGAGCGTATCAAGAGGTGAGTCGATGAGCCGTCACCCGCGACACCCCAATCTGCACGTGGTCGATCACCCGCTGATCCGCCACAAGCTCTCGTACCTCCGGGCGCGAACGACGCCGACCAAGGAGTTCAAGGAGCTGGTCGACGAGATCGCCATGCTGATGGCCTTCGAGGCGACGCGGGATCTGGAGACCGAGGAGGTCACGGTGCGGACCCCGCTCGAGGACACGGCGGCCCAGCGGATTCGCGGCAAGAAGCTGGTGGTGGTGCCGATCCTGCGGGCCGGCCTCGGCATGGTCGAGGGCGTGCTCTCGCTGATTCCGGGCGCTCGCGTGGGGCATGTCGGCATCTACCGCGACGAGGACTCCCTCCAGCCGGTCGAGTACTACTTCAAGATCCCGCCCCGAGCGGAAGGACGGGACTTCCTCCTGCTCGACCCGATGCTCGCGACGGGCGGGTCGGCTTCGGCTGCGGTCGAGGGGCTCAAGCGCCGCGGCGCGAAGTCCATTCGCTTCATGTGTCTCGTCGCCGCCCCGGAGGGCGTTCGACGCATGGAGCAGGACCACCCGGACATCCCCGTGCTCGCCGCCGCGCTCGACCGCAAGCTCGACGAGAGCGGCTACATCCTGCCCGGACTCGGAGACGCCGGCGACCGGCTGTTCGGGACGCGCTGAGGACGGTCTACGATACGCGCCGGCCTCGCCGCCGCCGCCACGTCTCGGGCAGGAAGAGCAGGAGCACGGTGTAGATCTCGAGCCGGCCGACCAGCATCAGGAAGCTGAGAATGCCCAGCGCTGGACCGCTCATCCACCCGTAGTTGTCCGTTGCACCGACCTCGCCCAACCCCGGGCCGATGTTGCCGACCGTTGCGGCGCTCGCCCCGACGGCGGTCAGCACGTCCATGCCGAGCAGGCTCATCGCGACGGCACCCGCCAGGAAGAGCAGGAGATACAGGATCACGAAGCCGATCACGTTGGCGAGGACGTGCTCGGGCACGACGTGTCGGCCGACCCGGGCGAGGAGGATCGCCCGAGGATGCAGGTGCTTGCGCAGCTCCATCGCGCTCTGCTTCAGGAGCAGGAGGATCCGCACCGCCTTGATGCCCCCACCGGTGGACCCCGCCATGCCCCCGATGAAGAGCAGTCCGAACAGGATCATCTGGGCGCCGGGCACCCAGAGTTCGTAGTCCTCCGTGACGAAGCCCGTGGTGGTCGTGAGCGAGACCACCGTGAACAGGCTGTCGCGGACCGACGCTTCGAGCTCGGCGGGTGCATACGTCCCCGAGAGCAGGTGGATCGCCACCAGGACCACGGTGACGCTCGCGATGGCTCCCGTGAAAAAGCGCCACTCGACGTCCTGGAAATAGCGCAGCCGGCCCGACACCGCCCTGAAGTGCAGGGTGAAGTTGATC
>JAHHMJ010000541.1 GCA_018678395.1 Gemmatimonadota bacterium
CGTGGACGCAATCCAGGAGTCCGAGGGGGTGTACTTCCTTCCGCCGCTGGCACCGAGCAATCCGTCGCCGGTCGGGGACTTCAACCCGGACCTTTCGCCCGGAGCGTTCGTCTGCGAGCTCGACCAGCTCGGGCTGTCGGGCCAGTGCGTCTCGGGCGACCCGATCGCCGATTTCGCCCCGGGCTCCTTCAGCGTCGGCAATGGTCAGTACCAGTTGTCGTGGGACACGGACGGCCCCGAAACCGGCCGGTTCAACACCAACCGGTTCTATCGGCTGAACGTCACCGTGGGCGACCAGGTGGTCGGGTCGATCGACCTCGACCCGCAGAATCCCAACGGACCCGGCCAGTCGAACGCCGACGCCTACGCATTCCGTGTGGGCGAGACGATCCCCATCAAGGTGTGGTTGGGCCTCGAGGTCCTGTGCACCGGGCAGGGCTTCGTGACCGAGTGCATCACCGGCGCGATCATCGACCAGACCGGGGCGAGCCTGGCGCTGACCAGCAACGGACCGCAGTTGGGACTCGACGTGAGTCCCAATTCCCTGCCCGGCTCGACGCCGGTCGTGACCGCGGTTCTGGAACGCATCGACCCGGCGCTCTACCTCCAGCTGACCGGTGAGGAGTGCATCCCGCTCTTCGACGCGCCGCAGTTCGGTGCGTGTTTCCGGATCACGACGTACCCGGACGTTCCCGACGGTTCGCTCGTGAACCCCGCACTGGTGTCGATCTGCGAGACCACGAGCTCTTTCGGGCTCACGCCTGCGCAGCAGAGCACGCTGAACATGATCCGCTACGAGGCCGGGACCTACGAGGCGCTGGTCGACGCGGTCGGCAACTGCCCGGTCCAGACGGCCGGCATGCTCCCCGTCCCGGAGGGAGGCATCGCCCGCTTCGCCGCCCAAGGTCTGAACCAGATCGCGGCGTGGTTGATGCCCCAGCAGGCCCACGCGCAGGTCCAGCGCCCGATTCGACTCGGCGCCTTCACCTCGTCGTTCAGCAACTTCCGCTTCGCCCTGCCCGGCGTGATGATCCCGACCGACGGGGTCGGAGCCGTGATCCAGGACGGCGCACCGAACGTGATCGACGCCTCGGTGACCGTCCGGGACTACCTCGGCAACCCGGTGCCGGGTGCGATGGTGGACTTCTCCACGGCAGACGGCACGCCCTCTCCGACGACCGCGACGACCGGAAGCGACGGGGTCGCCCGCACGCAGTGGACGGTGGACGTGTCGAGCCCCGGGACGAAGACGCTGACGGCATCCGCCCTCGGTCTCGTGAGCGTGTCGCCGCCCGACGAGCAGTCGAACGCCGGCTTCCTGGCGACCGAGTCCGTGACGATCGACGTCACCGTGGTCGGTCCGCCGGCGGCGCTCACGCAGAATCCGACGGGCACCCTCTCCGGCACCGCCGGTACGCCCGTCGGCGATCTGAGCGTGACCGTCTTCGACGATGCCGGGAACCCGATCTCGGGGGCCGGCGTCACCTGGACCGGTGACGGTACGGTCGTGGGGGGAACCACCACGGGCTCCGACGGCAGCGCCACGGGCACGTGGACGCTCGGCCAGACCTCCGGGCCCAACACGGTCACCGCCAACGTCGGGTCGCTGAGCGTCGACTTCACCGCGAACGGGGCGGCGGGACCGGCCGTGACGCCGACCTACTCGACCGTACCGCCGTCCGGCACGGCCGGGCTGGGACTGCCGCCGATCACGGTGACGGTCGTAGACCAGTTCGGGAACCCCCGCGAGGGGGACGCGGTCACGTGGACCGTCACCAGCGGGGGCGGATCGATCTCCGCGAGCTCGACAGCGACCGGGGCGGACGGCACCTCGGCCGTGACGTGGACGCTCGGCCAGGCCGTCGGCTCGAACGCGTTGCGTGTCGAGGTGGCGGGACCGACCCAGCCCTTCACCCAGGACTTCACGGTGCAGGGACTGGTCGGGGCGGCGGTCCAGCCGGTCACGACGACGGGCGACGGCCAGACTGGTACGGTGGGACAGCCGCTGGCGTCCCCTCTCACGATCCTCGTGACCGATCAGTTCGGGAACCCGCGCGCGGGTGAGGACGTGTCCTGGAGCGACGGGGCCTCGACCACCACGGTGCCCACGGACGCGTCGGGGTTGAGCAGCTATTCGTGGACCCTCGGCACGGTTGCCGGCTCGCAGAGCGCCTCCGCGAGCGTCGGTTCGTTCAGCCCGGTCTCGTTCACGGCCACGGCGAACCCGGGGGCCGCGGCGAACCTCGCTTCGTCCGGTGCCGGCGGGACCTACCCGATCGGCTCGACCGTGAGCGACCTCCAGATCACGGTGACCGACGCCTTCGGCAACCCGGTACCGGGTGACGCGGTCTCGTGGGTCGTGACCGGGGGCGGCGGATCGATCGTCGGCGATGCGACCGCGGATGCCGCGGGTGTCGCCACGGCCGCATGGACGCTCGGATCGATCCCGGGGCTGAACACCGCGACCGCCTCGGTCGGGGCCCTGACCGCCGACTTCACCGCCACAGGCGAGTGCTTCCCCGGCTACGGCGTCGCCCAGGTGGACGGGACGTTCAACCCGACCGAATGGGCATGCGCGTCGTCGTTCGACTTCGAGGCCAACATCTCGGGCGGCAGCACGCCCGCCACGGTCTTCTGGCAGAACGACGGTACGAACCTCTACATGGCGGTGCGCATTCTGCAGAACTCGCTGGACAAGGTGAACACGCTGCGCATCGACATCGACAGCGACGGCGATGGCGTGGCGGAGCGGAACGACGACGTCATCGGTGTCGACGACGAGACCGGCTTCTTCGATCGTCACCTGACGCAGCGGTGCGTGAACAGTGGTCAGGCCAGTTGCGGCAACGACGACACCAGCGCCGACGGTGCCGGTGCCGTGGACAACGACGGCACCTTCACCGTGTTCGAGCTGGTCCACCCGCTGAACAGCGGGGAATCGACCGACCTGGCCGTCGGCACCGGCGACACCTTCGGGTTCTTCCTGTCGCTCCAGAGCGGCAACGGCGCCCAGGGCAACACCCAGGTGCCGGCCTTCCGGGTCTACCAGGACTTCACGGTGGTGGGCTTCTAGACGCCGACGCACCACCGCCGACCGAAGCATCGCAGGGGGAGGGCGCCGTCCGATTGCGGGCGGCGCCCTCGCTTGCGCCGGACAGCAGAGACACGAGGCAGACCGTGGCAGCGCGCCGCGTCGCCCCCCCCGACCAGCTGGCACTGCCGCTCTGAGAAGACCGGGCCAGCACGTCGTCCGTCCTCCGGGGGGCGGGCCGACATCACCGGTTCGCGTCGTCCACCCTGCAGCGACCTCTTTCGCCCTGCCGTCGCTGCCCGTCGGCGGAGGCCGCGTCCCCACCACGCATCCGCATCATTCCCATCGGGTCTTCAGCTTCGCCCCCGCCCCGTCCCCGCCTCATACGGATGGGGCGCTGGACGTCCTCCGAGCTCGCCAGGCTCCAGATGTAGCGCGTCGCGGCCTCGAGCATCGGCGCAGGCAGCGGCTGTGGAGGCATGAGCCCGAACCGCTCGACGGCGCGCTCGGGCAGAATCGAGTGCTCGGCGTTCGGACCCGGCGCATACTCGAGCACGTGGGCGACCGCCCCGTCGACGGCATCGAAAGTCTCGCGCAGATGCCGCGCCAGATGCGTCAGCGGCGGCGCCTTCAGCGGTGGGGGATCCATGGAGTGGCACTCCCCGCAGATCTGCTCGGTGATCTCCTGGCCCGTGAGACCGGCGACGAGAACCTCGTCCGACGGCGCCTCATCGATCCCGAGGCCGGTCCGATCGGCTGGTGCGACGTCGGCTGCCGGGGCTTCCGAGGCCGGAGTGGGCGTGACCGGGGCGGGATCGGGGGTGGTGCACGCCGACTGTAGCGCGAGCGCACACACGACCCCCGCGGCGATGAGTGCCGGTTGACGTGAGGACATGACAGAACCTCCCAACGAAGGCCGGGGGAGGGTCGTCAGGGTGCGGGGAGCAGCATCGAAATCTGTCCCCTCTGAAGTGAGATGTGCACGGGGGGGACTTCGTTAACCGGGGCCGCCCGTCAGCGTCGCCCCCGCACACCGGTGGCCCGCCTTCAGCCGAAGTGTGTAGACTCCGGCGTCCCCGCTACCCCGAGCCGCCGCCTCATGACCCTCTGGATCGACGCCGACGCCACGCCCCGCGACGTGAAGGAAATCGTCTTTCGCGCCGCGCTTCGTCTCGAGCTCGCCACCGTGCTCGTGGCCAACGCGCGCATGGCGACCCCCGCGAACAACCCCTTCGTCACCGCGGTGCGCGTCGGCGGCGGACCGGACGTGGCGGATCAGTACATCGTCGACGAAGCCGTCGAGGGGGACCTGGCCGTCACTGCCGACATCCCGCTGGCCGCCCAGCTGGTCGAGAAGGGCGTGATCGCGATCGACCCCCGTGGCGAACTCTTCACCGAGGCCAACATCGGCGAGCGTCTCTCGGTACGGGACTTCATGCAGGGGCTTCGCGACACCGGGGTCGAGACCGGGGGGCCCCGGGCCTGGAGTCAGCGAGACAAGCAGGCCTTCGCCAACGCCCTGGATCGGACGCTGACGCGGATGCTGCGCGCGCGCTGAGGTCGAACCGGTCGGTCGTTCCGGACGGGTCGTCCCGACTCAGTCGCCCCCGCTCGCCCGCTCCGCCCGGAGGATGATGCGGTCGTCCTGGGCCCTGCCCAGCATCCGCACCGCCCTCCCGTCGTCATCGAACTCGAATTCCCAGAAGCCCCCGCTGGGGCCGTCCACCTCGGCCGAGGCGAGCTCGCCCATCAGGAGCGTCCCGGTGTCGAAGATGCCCTCGGCCCGGGGCAGCAGGATTCCCTGCACCGACTCGACGTCGGTGACCCAGAACTTGGCGAGAAGCGGGTCCACGAAGATCAGCCGCCCCTCCGCGTCGTGCTCGATCGAGATCGTGTACGGCTCCTGGGCCATCGCCACCATCTCGCGGACGGCGCCGGCCATCTCGGGGGTCATCATCTCGAGTTGCGCCTCCATGACCGAAAGGGGCGGCATGGCCGCGCTCTGATCGATCGTCCACTCCCCCACGTACCGCTGGGCATCCTCGGCCTCGACCGTCATCACGTAGCCGGGGTCCACCCCGATCGGCACCGACACGCGGTTGTGC
>JAHHMJ010000617.1 GCA_018678395.1 Gemmatimonadota bacterium
CGTCAAGAGCGGCGGGCGTCCACGTGCTCGAGCAGTACGTCGAGGCGGGACTTCAACTCATGCATCGCTCCGGCGCCGAGTCTCTGCCCGAGTGCGCTGACGATGTGGAGGCCGAGCACGGCGACCCCGCCGACGGCGACGCCCCACAGTCCCCAGGCGGGCTCGCCCGACGCCCACTGGGCGTAGCCGAAGGCGCCCCCGAACAGGACCGCGAACCACCCGACCCCGTAGGCGAACATGAAGAACGTCCACACTTCGGGGTACGGGGCGAATCGGGCGTGGAGCCGGGTCGATCCGTCCGGTTCGTCTTCGGCCTGTACCGAAAGGTACGGGGTCCAGAGCTTCCGCTTCTCGTCGTCGAGGTAGAGCTCGGCGCAGCGCCCTTTCGACTTGCATCGCCGGCTCCGGGGCGCCGACTCCAACACGTCTCGGATGGCGCGCATCGTATCGTCGGGCGGTCGCTCGACGTGGACGTCGAAGGTCGGCCGCAGACGTGGCTGTTCCACCTGGTACTCCCCTCGGAAGTGGGTACGCGCCGGTGTGGCACGCGACGTGGGGCGGACGCGGAGGGAGGGGCCGCGTCGACGCGATGCCAGGATTCGGCCCCGAACCGCGGATACGCAAGAGGCCTCCAGGACCGGCCACGGAAATGCTACTTTACAAGGCTGTACCTGAAACGGATTTCGATTATCGAGGCTCGAGGGCTCATGTCCATTCGCAATATCGCCATCATCGCCCACGTCGATCACGGCAAGACGACGCTCGTCGATCAGATGTTCCGCCAGGCGGGGGTCTTCCGCGAGAACCAGGCGGTCGAGGAGCGGGTGATGGACTCGAACCCCCTCGAGAAGGAGCGTGGCATCACGATCCTGGCCAAGAACACCGCAGTGACCTGGGGCGACACGAAGATCAACATCGTCGACACGCCGGGACACGCGGATTTCGGGGGCGAGGTCGAGCGGATTCTCCGTATGGTCGACGGCGTGGTGCTCCTCGTCGACGCCGCCGAGGGTCCCATGCCGCAGACCCGGTTCGTCACGCGCAAGGCTCTCGAGCTGGGCCTGCTCCCGCTGGTGGTGGTGAACAAGGTGGACCGCCCCGACGCCCGGGTGCACGAGGTCCACGACGAAGTGCTGGAGCTCTTCATGGACCTGGAGGCCGACGACGAACAGCTGGACGCGCCGTTCCTCTACGCGTCGGGACGGGACGGGTGGGCTTCACACGATGCCGAGGCTCAGACCGATGACCTCGCCGCGCTCTTCGAGACGATCATCGATCACTTTCCCGCGCCGGACGTCGATCCCGAGGGGCCGTTCCAGTTGCTCGTGTCGACGCTCGACTACTCGACCTACGTCGGTCGAATCGCCGTGGGACGGATCGAGCGCGGACGCGTGTCGGTCGGGGATCGCGTGGCGCTGCTGCCGCTCGGCGAGGCGGGGCGAGTCGAGGACAGCACCACGGCCGACTACGCCCGGGTCATGAAGCTCTACACCTTCCAGGGCCTGGATCGGATCGACGTCCAGGAGGCGTCGGCGGGAGACATCGTGGCTCTCGCGGGACTCGAGGGTGTCGAGATCGGGAAGACCGCCACAGACCCGGAGCACCTCGACCGTCTGCGGGGCATCGCCGTCGAGGAACCCACGCTCTCGGTCGACTTCACCGTCAACAACTCACCGTTCGCCGGGCAGTCCGGGAAGTTCGTCACCACGCGCCAGGTTCGGGATCGCCTCTTCAAGGAGCTGGAGCGCAACGTGGCGCTGCGCGTCGAGGAGACCGATCAGCCCGATACGTTCACGGTCCACGGTCGCGGAGAGCTGCATCTGACCATCCTCATGGAGACGATGCGCCGCGAGGGGTACGAGTTTCAGGTGTCCCGCCCGCGCGTGCTGACCCGGCAGGGTGAGGACGGGCTGCAGGAGCCCTACGAGGAAGCCGTGGTCGAGGTCCCGAGCGACATGGTGGGGACCGTGATCGAGAAGATGGGGCCCCGCAAGGCCGAGATGGTCGGGATGAAGCCGATGGGCGACTCGGGGACGACCCGCCTGCGCTTCCACGTCCCGGCGCGCGGCCTCTTCGGGTACCGCTCGGAGTTCCTCACGGACACCCGCGGCGAGGGGATCCTGCACCACACCTTCTCGGAGTGGGGCCCGTGGGCGGGTCCGCTGCGGGGTCGCAGCCGTGGGGTCCTGGTGGCGGATCGACAGGGCGTGGCCGTGGGCTTCGCGCTCTTCAATCTGCAGGAGCGGTCCACCATGTTCGTCCGCCCCGGGGACCCGGTATACACCGGAATGATCGTGGGTGAGAACGTGCGGCAGGACGACATGGACGTGAACGTCACGAAAGAGAAGAAGCTCACGAACATGCGGACCACGTCCAGCGACGAGAACATCAAGCTCGAGCCGCCGCGGCAGATCACGCTCGAACTCGCCCTCGAGTTCATCGAGGACGACGAACTGATCGAGGTGACGCCGGGGGGCATGCGGCTGCGCAAGCGGATCCTGGACGTGAATCAGCGCCGCAAGGCCGGGAAGCGCCGGGTGCAGGGGTAGCGCGGGGCCGAGTGACCCCGGGGGTCACAGCGTTCGAGGACGCAGCGCCCACGCGGGGAGCGGTGTGCGCCTCGCCCGGACCATCGCCTCGATGGTCTCGACGAAGTGGTCGGGGTCCCAGGGCTTCATGCAGACTTCGTGGACGCCTGCGCGCTGGGCGAGGTCGAGCTGGTCCGCATTGCGGCCGGACGACGCCAGGATCGACACGCGCGGATCCATCTCCTTGAGCGCGGTGACGAGCCGGAGGCCGTTGAGGCGGGGCATCGCCAGATCCGTCACCACGAGGTCGATCTCCATGCCCTCGCTCGCGTAGATCTCGAGGGCCTCCTCTCCGTTGTCGGCGAGCCGTACTTCGTGCCCGCGCGCCTCGAGAATCTCTCGCGCGTAGAGCTGTTCGATTTCGTCGTCGTCGACGAAGAGAATCGTGGCCATCGGGGGTCGCCTTCAGGGGGTGCGAATGACTTCTCGAAGCATCGGTCCAGTCGTCTCCGGACTTGAACCTCGACGCCGTTCTCACCCCGCGCCCGTGGACGCGGCCGTCGCGAGACCCTAGTCTCCCGCGTCTCGCTCCTCCGACGATCTGCCCATGCCTTTCGTACCCAGAGACGGCGTTCCCGAGAACACCCACCCGGTCAACCTCCGCGAAGTCCGATACGACGAGCCGGCTCCCGTGGTCGATCGTCCGCCGCTCTTCGAGGTCTACATGCGCATGGCCGACGAGTTGGCCAAGCGCAGCACCTGTGCGCGCCTGCAGGTCGGTACGGTGATCACCGACGCGCGCCTGGAGAACGTCCTCGCCATCGGGTACAACGGCAACGCGCGGGGCTTTCCCAACCAGTGCGACAGCGCCGAGCCCGGACGCTGCGGGTGCATCCATTCCGAGCAGAATGCGCTGGTGAAGGCGCCGGGTACCGTCCAGGACAAGGTGGCCTTCGTGACCGCGAGTCCCTGCGTGATGTGCGCCAAGCTCATGGTGCAGTCGGGCATCACGCATCTGTTCTATCGTACGCAGTACCGATCCGAGCAGGGCATCGAGGTGTTGACCCGTGGGGGCGTCGTTCCCGTCGAGTACAACCGGTGGGCCGATGCCTTCCGGGACGCGCCGTGAGCGGTGGGCTCCCCCCCGGGCGGTTCTTCCTTCCCGGGCCGACCGAGGTGGACGCCGAGGTCCTCGCGGCTCAGGTCACGGCCATGTACGGGCACCGAACCGATGCGTGCCGAGCCGTGCTGCGCGAGGTCGACGAGGGGCTGCGACCCTTCTTCGGCACGACGCGGCCCGTCCTGATCGGGACGCTGTCGGCGACCGGGTTCATGGAGGCGGCCGTCCGGTCGGGCACACGGGCGTCCGTGCTGTCCGTCGTCAACGGAGCGTTCAGCGGCCGCTTCGCGCAGATCGCCGAGCGCTGTGGCCGCTCCGTGGAGCGTCTCGACGTGCCCTGGGGACGTGCGATCGACCCCGAGGTCCTCGACCGGCGCCTGTCGCGCGGGGGCGTCGACGCCGTGACCGTCGTCCACTCCGAGACCTCGACCGGCGCGCTCGCACCCCTCGCGGCGATCGGCGAGGTGGTAGGGCGGTATCCGGACGTGTTGCTTCTCGTGGACTCGGTCACCGGCGTAGGCGCCACGCCGGTGCGCGCCGAAGACTGGGGGCTGGACGTGGTGCTGACCGGCTCGCAGAAGGGTCTGGCCATGCCCCCGGGGTTGGCGTTCGCGGCGGTGTCCGAGCGCCTGCTCGAGCGCGCTCGCGACCTTCCCGACCGAGGGTACTACCTCGATCTGGTTCGTTACGTCGAACGGGCGGACGATGCCCAGACGCCGACCACGCCGGCACTGACGCTGCTGCACGCCGCTCGAGAGCAGGCCCACCGCATGCGCGCCGAGACGCCCGACGGCCGCTTCGCGCGTCACCGAGCCCTCGCCGATGCCTGTGCGTCCGCGGTCGGTCGGTGGCGCGCCGGAGGGATGGACGTGTCGGTCCTCGCGCCGGTGGGTGAGCGTTCGCCGACGGTCACCTGCATCGAGCTTCCCCCCGATCGGGGCGGCCCCGAGGTCGTGGCGGGGGTTCGTGAGCGGGGCTACGTGATCGGGGGCGGGTACGGGAGGCTCGAGCAGCGGACCATCCGGATCGGGCACATGGGGGATCACTCGCTCGAGGCGCTCGCCGGGGTGCTCGAGGCCGTCGAGGCCGAATTGCACCCGGGGCTGCGCGCGTGACGAGACGAGCCGATCCCCACGAGGGGTATCGAGCGCGCGCCGCCGAATGCGCCGAGGATGCCGCGCGCCTGGAGCGTGCCTCCCGCCGGCTCGGGACGATTCGCTTCGGGGTGTTCTTCGCGGCGCTGGCGCCCTGGGTCACGGCCGAGCTGTCCGCGGGGATCGCGGACTCCTTCGGCTGGCTGTCGGTCCCCGTGGCGGCGGTCTTCTTCGTGCTGGTCGGGCGACATCGGCGTCTGCGGGCTCGGCTGCGACGCGCCCAGGTCGCCGCCTCCCTGGCCCGGCAGGGGTCGGCTCGACTGGAGCGTCGCTGGGACGACCTGTCCGAGCCGGTGGCCGCTGTCGCCCCGTCGGACCATCCCTGGGCGCACGATCTGGACCTGTACGGGCGCGCGTCGCTCCGGTCACTGCTCGGGCCCGTCTACACGCCGGTGGGCCACGCGGAACTGGACCGGTGGCTGCTCGAGCCCTGGGACGCGGCCGAGGCGCTGCGCCGGCAGGAGGCCGTGCGGGAACTGCGGCCGCTCGACGAGCTCCGTGAACGCGCCGGGGTCGAGGGTGCCCTTCTCGACCGGGTAGACCCGCAGGCGCTGGCGCGATTCCTGGAGTGGTGCGGTACGCCGGGCCAGGTTCCGGGATGGCTGAGCTGGGTGGCCTGGATCGGGCCGGCGATCTTCGTCGCCCTCGTGGTGGGCCACGCCACGGGCATCACCGGTCCCTGGCTGTGGACGATCCCGCTGGCGGTGCAGGGTGTGTTGGCGTGGGGTTGGGGCCATCGCCTTCACGAGACGTTCGGACGGGCGTCGTCGGGTCTCCCGGGTCTGCGCCGGTACCACAAGCTGTTCGCAGTGTGGGAGGGGGAGCGCTTCGAGAGCCCTCTGCTCTCCGAGGCCGAAGGCGCGCTCCGATCGGACTCCGGGACCGCTTCGGAGGCGCTGGCACGGCTCGACCGCCTGCTGCAGATGGCCGATACCCGACTGTCCTCGCTCCATCCGGTCTTCGCGATCTGCCTGCTGTGGGACGTCCACGTGGGCCGCGGGATGGACGAGTGGCGCCGGTCGGCCGGGTCGCACGTGGCCGAATGGATGCGCGCTCTGGGCGACCTCGAGGCCGCGGCGTCGGTGGCGACGCTGGCGTCGGACCACCCGGATTGGACCTTCCCCGCGTTCCTCGACCCCGGGGTCGACCCGATCTTCGAAGCGGCCGGGCTCGGTCATCCGCTGATCCCCGACGCCGTGCGGGTCGCGAACGACGTCACGCTCGGTCCGCCGGGCGCCGTCCTGCTCGTCACGGGATCGAACATGTCGGGCAAGAGCACGCTGCTGCGGTCGCTCGGACTGTCGGTGGTGTTGGCGGGGCTCGGCGGTCCCGTCTGCGCCGAGCGGGTCCGGCTGTCCACCGTGAGGCTGTTCACCTCGATGCGGGTACAGGACTCGATCGAGGCCGGCGTGTCGTTCTTCATGGCCGAGCTCAACCGGCTCGCAGCCCTTCTGCGCATCACGCCGCCCGCGGAGTCCGAGGGGCCGGCCGTCCTCTACCTCGTCGACGAGATCCTCCAGGGCACCAATTCCGACGAGCGTCGGATCGCCGGGCGTCGCCTGATCCGGCATCTCCTGCGGCGGCGGGCGATCGGGGCGGTGACGACCCACGACCTGGACTTCCACCGTCATCCCGAGATCGAGTCGGCGGCGGTGAAGGTCCACTTCCGCGAGTCGGTGGGGACCGACGAGGATCCGTCCCTGACGTTCGACTATCGGCTCAGGTCGGGGCTGGCCACGACCCGCAACGCCCTGGCGCTCGCCGAGCGGGTGGGCCTCACCGACCCGGACGACGGCGGCGCGGACGACGGCGGCCCCTGATCGCTCAACGGATCACGCCGTAGCGCCGCAGGATCTCGAGCGTGGGCTCCAGCGGGAGGGCCTCGGCCGTCCGTCCCATCCCGGTCACGTCCGTCGCCCGGAAGAGCGAGTTGAGGATCGCCTCCTCCGTACTCTCGACCACTGCCTGGAACAGACCCGACACGGTGTCGTTGCCCAGTTCCTCGGGGTCGAGGGCCGCGTCGCCGGGAGCGCGTCGCACCGACTCCGCAGTCGAGAACGCGATCACGTAGTCGCCCGAGCCGTTGCCCGCGAATGAGCCCGTGCGGGCGAGGCCCATGACCGCCCGCGCGGCGAGCCGCTCGAGGTTGCGGTCCGACAGCGGAGCGTCGGTCGCGATCACCATCATGATCGAGCCCTGACCCGTGTCGTCCTGGTCCGTCCAGGTCACGTCGGGGGCGGGGTCGTCGCCGCCCTCCACGGCCCCGCGAAACGAGTAGCGTCCGAGCTCGCGACCGACCGGAGCCCCGTCGATGTCGAGGATGCCGCCGAAGTTGGACTGGACCAGCACGCCCACGGTGTGCCCACCCATGCCTTCGGGGAGCACCCGGCTGGCGGAGCCGATCCCCCCCTTCCATCCGAACGCCCGCGTTCCCGTGCCCGCACCGACCGATCCTTCCTCGACCGGGCCGCTCGCCGCGGTCTCCAGGGCCTCGACCACGTGCTCCGGCCGGATCGGTCGGGCTCGAATGTCGTTCAGCCCTCCGTCGTTGGTCTC
Organism: Gemmatimonadota bacterium; assembly: GCA_018678395.1. GTDB lineage: Bacteria > Gemmatimonadota > Gemmatimonadetes > Longimicrobiales > Gaopeijiaceae > Gaopeijia. The sequence continues at coordinate 7,359 of JAHHMJ010000617.1, forward strand.
TCCGACCACCGCGTTCAGCGACCCGACGTCCTGCATCCCCGGGCGAGCGAGCATCCAGTCCACGAGGGCGTCCGCCGCCCGCCAGACGCAGAGCGTGCACGTCAGCAGGACGGGGGTCTCCAGCTCGCCGAGCTCCCTGACCTGGGTGACGCCGAGGAGCTTGCCGAATCCGTTGCCGACGTGGATCGCCGCCGGCACCCGGTTTCGGTAGAGGTCTCCCCCGTGGGGAAGAATCGCGGTGACGCCCGTGCGCACCCGCTCGCCCTCCCGTACGGTCGCGTGTCCCACGCGTACCCCCGCCACATCGGTGATCGCGTTGTGGGTACCCGGCTCGAAGATGCCGATGCGGATGCCGACGTCCCGTGCGCGAGGGCGCTCGGAGTCCGACTGACCGGCCATGGCGAGAGGTGAGAGCATCGCCGCGGCGCCCACGGCGATCCCCAGTGCGACGGTTCGACGGGTCATGATGACCTCCGGATCAGGAGAGCGGCGCGGTATCGACCAGGAGCAGACCGAGCAGGAGCGGCTGATAGAGAAGGCTCGCGAAGAACACCCGTTTCACCTGCGGGAACGACATCTCCCGAGATGCGACGGCGCAGGTGGCGAGCATCGCGAGGCTCAGGGCGACGGCGCCGATCCCGTAGATCCACCCGGTCAGGCCGAGCAGGCTCGGCGCGACGCTCACGAGGGCGAGCGAGATCGTGTGGTAGACCATGTGTCGGCCGATCCGCCGGCCGTCCGGGTCCGAGGGGGGCGAGAGGAAGAACCCGACCCGCTCGTAGTCCTCCCGGAGCAGCCATGCGAGCGCCAGGACGTGCGGCAACTGCCAGAGGAAGAAGATGCCGAACAGAACCCATGCACCGAGGCTCGGAGCGACCCCCGCCGCCGTCCATCCGATGAGGGCCGGCAGAGCTCCCGGCACGGCCCCGACCAGGGTGGCGAAGTACGATCGGCGCTTGAGCGGCGTGTAGAGCAGGATGTAGGCCGCCGCCGACAGCGCCGTGTATGCCGCCGGCATCCACCCCACCGTCGCTGCGAGCCAGACGACGCCCACCGCGAGCAGCGCGAGGCCGAACGCCAGAGCCGACCCCGGTGCGATCCTGCCGGAAGGGATGGGACGGTTGCGGGTGCGCCGCATGCGGGCGTCCAGATCACGCTCGACGTACTGATTCAGCGCCAGTGCTCCGCCCGTGGCCAGACCCGTCCCACCGAGGGTGTGCAGCAGTGGGAGCCACTCGGGGCGGCCGCCGCTGGCGACGTGGAAGCTGGCCCCCGCCGTGATCATGACGAATCCCGCGATACCCGGCTTGGTGAGTTCGTACAGCGGGTGCCGCGGCGGCTTGGGGCGCCCGAACGCAGGGCGAGCCGTCGATGGATTGGGGGGAGGAGAGGCGGTCGGAGCCATGGCGCCCAAAGGTCTAGGATCGAACGGTCCGGGTCCAGTTCCGAGGGGTCCCGCGAGAAACATTCAGGCCGGCGGATCAGTACAAACCGTGGGTGCACCGGGACCGTTTACCGCGCCCCGAAACCCCAGGCATCCGTTCCATGCACACGACCGAAGGCCCCCAGACCGTCGACGAACGCCGGCGCCGCGAGCGATCGGTGTGGGTTCGTGCGTTGGGGATCTCCGTGCTCGTGCATGCGCTGCTCTTCCTGACCTGGCCGTCCGAGTCCCTCCTGGTGTCGCCCTTCGCCGCCGCGGGTCCCCGCAATGGAGACGATCGCGCGGCCGCCGGCTCCATGCAGGCGCTCAACATGAGCGTGCCTCCGTCCCGGCCCATCGTGCCCCCGCCGGTCCCGACGCCGACCATCACGCCCGTCGAGATCTTCGAGTTCGACGACGAGGCGCGGGTCGAGTCGGCGGAGGCGCTCGGCGTCGGTCCGCCCGAGACCGGCCCGCCGGGGCTCGAGTCCGGGACGGGGCGGGGAGATGGGGGCACGTCGGACGAGGGCCTGTTCCAGATGATCCCGCCCTCGCCCCGCGCCATGATTCTGCCGGCCTTCGCCGAGGCGCTGAAGGACCGCGGAGTCGCGATCTGGGTCTGGGTCGATGCGACCGGCCGGGTCGTGCCGGACTCGACCCGACTGGAGCCGCCGACCTCCGACCGGGATCTGAACCGGCGCCTGATCCGTGAGGCCGCGGACTGGGTGTTCGAGCCCGCGCGCCGGGGTGGGCAGCCCGTGGCGACCTGGTTCGACTGGCGCGTCCGGTCCGGCGGCTGAGCGACGGGGCGGGGCGGGCGGTTCAGGTCCCGACGCCGACGCCCAACCAGCGGCCGAAGCCGTATCCGGCCGCCGCGACGGTTCCGGTCAGGACCGTCCCCCAGATCAGGTCCACCGCGACCATCCCCCCGGGAAACCCCCGGATCACCGCGAGTGCCGTCAGGTCGAAGGTGGCGTAGGCCACGAATCCGAAGAAGGCGCCCAGGGCGACCGTCCGCCCCAGGGACTCGGCCTCCAGTCCGGGGAGCACGGCGAAGACCAGAATGCCGACCAGGTAGATCGCGTAGAAGGTGAACGCCGCGTCCCACCGGACGTCGGGCCGCATGAGGTCGCCCATCTGACGGCGGTAGAAGCCGACCGCGACCACGCCCAGCCAGAGCAGGTCGATGGCGAAGAACACGAGGGCGGTGAGCAGGTACAGGCTGAGCAGGCGTGGCATGGCGAGCAGGGTTCGAGGCGGTTCCGGGACTTGTGGCCGGAGCCCCAAATTCGAGAGCTTTGCGGGCTGTCGCCACCACAACCACCGCCCGGACCGATGCGCACCTCCGCAGCCCCCACTCGAGAAGCCACCGTCTGGACCCCTCGCGACGCGGCGGATCTGTACGGTCTGGAGGCGTGGGGCGGGGGGTATTTCGGCGTGTCCGACCGGGGGACGGTGGTGGCCCACCCCCACGCCAGTTCCGAGCAGGCGATCGACCTTCTGGAGGTCGTGCGGGGGCTCGAGGCGCGGGACCTCGTGTCGCCGGTGGTGCTGCGCTTCGACGACATTCTCGCGCACCGCATGGGACACCTGCGCCGCGCGTTCGACGAGGCGATCGCCGATGCCGGCTACGAGGGCGGCTACACCTGCGTCTATCCGATCAAGGTGAACCAGCAGCGCCACATCTGCGAGGTAGTGCGGCACGTCGGGGGGGCGCTGGGATTCGGACTCGAAGCCGGCTCCAAGCCCGAGCTCCTCGCCGGCCTCGCGCTGACCGAAGGGCACGACGACATGCTCTTCATCTGCAACGGCTTCAAGGACCAGGAGTTCGTCGAGACGGTGATCCTCGCCGCCAAGATGGGGCGCCGCATCATGCCGGTCGTCGAGCAGGTTCACGAGTTGGAGCTCATCGCCGCGTCCGCGCGGAGACACGAAGTCACCCCGCTGTTCGGGATTCGTGCGAAGCTGGCCGCCGGCGGGGTGGGGCGCTGGGCGGACTCGGCGGGATTCCGGGGCAAGTTCGGCCTGTCGGTACCGCAGCTTCTTGCGGCCGTGGATCGGCTTCGCGAACTGGAGCTACTCGACGGGCTGCGCATGCTCCACTGCCACATCGGGTCCCAGATCTTCGACATTCGCACCTTCAAGTACGCCGTCAGCGAGCTCGCGCACCTGTACGTCGAGCTGGTGCGTCTCGGGGCGCCCATGGGCGTGCTCGACCTCGGCGGCGGGCTCGGCGTCGACTACGACGGATCGCAGTCCGCGCGGGACTCCTCGGTCAACTACACGCTCGAGGAGTACGCGGCGGACATGGTCCACCGCATCCAGGCGATCTGCGACGACGCCGGAGTGGCGCACCCGGATATCGTGACCGAGTCCGGACGCGCGCTGGTCGCGCATTCGGGTGTCCTGGTCTTCCAGGTCCTCGGGACCCGCGCCTTCCCCGAGCAGCCCGACGAGGCGCTCGTTCGCCGCGCGGTGGAGGAGGGAGGTGACGAGACGCCGCAGCCGCTGCTCGATCTCGTCGATGCGTGGGAGCGGCTAGAGGCGGGTGCGGATCCCGTCGAGGTGTATCACGACGCGGAGCACGCGCTGTCCGAGGGCATGAGCCTCTTCAGTCTCGGGTACATGACCATCACTGCCCGGGCCGCGGCCGAAGAAATCTACTGGGCCATCGGCGCGGCGGTCCTGCGGGAGGACCCGGACGAGTTGCCGGAGGAATTCGCCGACCTCCCCGACCGGCTGGGCGACCTCTACTTCTCGAACTTCAGCCTCTTCCAGTCGCTCATCGACGCGTGGGGCATCGATCAGGTGTTTCCGATCATGCCGATCCACCGGCTCGGGGAGCGCCCCACCCGCCGCGGGGTGCTCGCCGACATCACGTGCGATTCGGACGGGCGCATCGATCGATTCGCGGGGGACGGAGATACCGAGTCGACGCTGCCGCTGCACGAGCTCCGGCCCGGCGGCAACGGCGGGCCCGCCGGCGTATTCGAGCCGTACTACCTCGCCGTCTTTCTCACGGGCGCCTATCAGGAGACGCTCGGCGATCTCCACAACCTCTTCGGCGATACCCACGCGGTGCACGTGGTGGCGGAGCCGGACGGGGGCTGGGCGCTGTCGGAGGTGGTCGAAGGGGACACGGTCCGGGACGTCCTTCGCTACGTCC
>JAHHMJ010000085.1 GCA_018678395.1 Gemmatimonadota bacterium
GTCCCGAGCTGACCCGCATCACCGGCTTCACCGAAGAAGAAGTCGTCGGGAAGCCGTGCCTCTCCCTCCTGCGCTGCCCGACCTGCCTGCGCAGCTGTGGGGTCTTCGAGCACGGCCGCATCCAGGATGCCCATCTCACCATCTTCCGGAAGGACGGCACCGAAGTGGCGGTCGAGCGGTCGGGGGTCAGCATCCGCGACGACGATGGCCGGATCGTCGGCGCATTCGAGACCGTTCGCGAGATCGGGGGCGACCCGGAAGCGGACGCATGCGCACCGCCCGCGGCGCTGGAGGCCATGATGACCGGGCTGGGACGGATGTTCGTAGCCGTCGATGCCGAGTTGAACATCGTTCAGATGTCCGAGCGCCTCCCCGAGGAGCTGGGGCGGGAGCGCGAGTCGCTGGTCGGCTCGTCCCTCGCGGCGCTCTTCGGCACGGAGCTCTTCGGCGCAGACGGTGAGCTCCGCAAGGCGATCGACGATGGGCGGCGACGGGAGGGCCGACGCGCCTACATGGAGACCTTCGACGGCGCGCGCGTCCCGGTGTCGCTATCCGTCGGACCGGTCGAAGGGGACGAAGCGGGCTGCGGGCATCCCGATGTGAAGGCCGTGGTGATGTTGCGACGCGACAGCGACGGCGACTCCTCACCCGCTCCACTCCCGACCTATCACGGGATGGTCGGTCGATCGCCCGCGATGCAGCGTATCTTCCGGCTCGTAGATCTGCTCGAGGAGTCCGACTCGACCGTGCTGGTCACGGGCGACAGCGGAACGGGGAAGGAGCTCGTCGCGAAAGCCATTCACGAGTCGTCGCGGCGGGCCGACGGGCCCTTCGTTGCCGTGAACTGCGCAGCACTTCCCTCCGAGCTCCTCGAGAGCGAGCTCTTCGGACACGTGCGAGGCGCCTTCACCGGTGCCGTGCGCGACCGCGCCGGCCGCTTCGAGATGGCGGACGGCGGTACGCTCTTCCTCGACGAGATCGGCGACCTGGGGCCGGCGCTTCAGGGCAAGATTCTCAGGGCCCTGCAGGAACACACGTTCGAACGGGTCGGAGACTCGCGCACCCGCACCGTCGACGTGCGCGTCATCGCCGCCACGCACGTGGATCTCGAACGCGCCGTCGCCGAACGCCGCTTTCGGGACGACCTCTACTACCGGCTGAAGGTGATTCCCGTCCACGTGCCCGCCCTGCGGGATCGTCGGGAAGACCTGCCCTCGCTCATCGCCCACTTCATGGAGCGGATGGCGGGACGTCTGGGACGCTCCGTCCGGTTGTCGCCCGACGCGGGCCGACACCTGTTGGCCCACACCTGGCCCGGCAACGTGCGGGAGTTGGAGAACGCGCTCGAGTACGCGATCACCGTGTGCGAGGGGCAGACGATCCACATTCAGGATCTTCCCCCGGAGATTCAGGCCGGCGCGACCCCGCTCGTCCCATCGACGAGCTCGCAGCCCCCGGCCCATGCGCCGGGCACGCGGCCCGGGCCGCTGGATCTGCCGCAGGACGAGTTGGCGGAGGCGGCCCGCATCGAGGGTGCGCTGCTCAAGGCGCGGTACAATCGGACGGCGGCCGCCGAACTCCTCGGCATGAGCCGGACGACGCTCTGGCGGAAGATGCGCGAGTACCGCCTGTAGGTCTGCGTCGGGGACGATCCCCGACGCAGACCTGCGGAGGGCCCGTGTTCAGGCCTTGCGGGGGGTCAGCGCCCCAGCGCCTGCTGCACGCGATCCCGGAGCGCGTTCTCGATCGCTCCGGGCATCCCCATGTTCTTCGCGAACGCGACTTTCCCGGCGTCCTCGAAGTACATCTTCATCCGGAACATCTCGTCGATGAGACGGACCTCGACCTGATCGCCGACCTGCTGAACCACCAACTCGATCGGGAACGCGGCGGCATGACCGAGCCCGGGACACGCGAAGCCCTCTCGGGCGTCGTCGCCACCGTGACGCACGATCGAGAAGGCACGCGCCTCCAGCGGCGCCCCGGACACGCCGAGCACGACGGCGTCGCCATCCGGTAGGTCGACCCGGTACACACCGCGCAGGGCCCACTCGCTCGTACCCGTCTCGGCAAAGGCCTCCTGGATGCGCGTCGCGACTTCGGCCACACCACCATCGGCCACGGGAACAGTCGCGGCGACCTCGATCTTCTCGACGAAGGGGCCGCCCGCCATGATACCGAACGTGCGGGTGATCCGGCCCTCGTCGCGCGTCTGCCCGTAGGCCCACGACTCGGCCTTGTCCGGGAACCCCGCCGCCACCGCGGACGCCAGACGATCGAACCAGGGATCCCAGGCAGACCCGGGCACCTGCTCATCGACCATGGTGCGGTTCATGCCGCGCAGGTCGACCGCGCCCACGTGCACCCCGTCCTCGTCCTCGAACACCACGACGCGCTGCGGCACGGCGAACGCCGCGTGGGGCCCGTAGGGACCAACCGCCGCCGCATAGCCGGCCGAATAGGCGACGATCACACGACCCTCGTACGCGCACGCGTCAGGGGCACCGACCGCGTGCACGGCCAGGACCTCCCAGCCGGCCTCGGCCAGGGCGCCTTGCACCACGGCGGTGGCCTCGGCCACCGGGATGTCGAGACCACGGACGAGGCCGGCGTAGACCCCGTACTCGGTGTCCTCGGCTCTATCGAGAGGCCCGGCCGCGACGAGCGCCAGGGCGATGAGGGTCGTACTCCACCTGGTCCTTCTGGACATGGCATCCCTCCGAGTTTCCATCCCGTCCCCCGCCGGGCGCGGGGACGATCACCCTGAAATCAAGGGCAGACTCGCTCACCACGATGTCGGGAGGGACTGCCCGTGAACGTCAGGTTTTCCCCTCTGGACCAGGTCGGATCGAACGAGCGGCCTCGCGGCGTTGAAACGATTCGCTCGCGATGAAACACATCGGTGAAACAGGTTGTTGAGATCGTCGCCTTCAAGATCTCGATACAGAGAGCGCAACACGCTGCCAAGAAAGGGCTTGCAGCACTAGCGCGAATGTGGCCCGGCCTGTGCACTACGGTCGTGTGCGGGATACGCGTACACACGGGAGTAACCATGAAGCGCATCGTCATCCTTG
>JAHHMJ010000295.1 GCA_018678395.1 Gemmatimonadota bacterium
GTAGTCGTGGTCCTCGCCGAGTAGCGCTTCCTGCAGGTCGACCCAGTTGGCGGTCGTGCCCCCGTACCAGGTCGGGATGAGCACCGCGTTGTCTCTCGCCTCGGAGAGCGCGCCGATGGTTCGGTACCCGACGCGGCAGTCCAGCAACTCGGCCCCACCCTCGAGGGCGCACGACCCCAGGTCGGCGAACTGCTGCTCTTGCGCAAGGACCGGCGCCCCGACGACGGGCGCCGCAACGGTGAGGCCGGCAAGAAGGGCGATCGACAGCGGGATCCGGATCTTCACGACGGGCTCCGATACGGGGGGGGCGGCGCCAGGCCCTGGGGGTCGGATGAGGCGCGACGTTCGACGACCGCAGTCTACGCGGTTCAGCGGGCCGCCCACCAGCCCGTCGCAGTGGCAGATCCACACGGCGGCGGCGTTGCCGGGCGAGTGCCGCGAGTCCATCGTGATCCATGCCCGCGCTTCCACCCGATCTCGCCGACGCCCTCACCGGCCGCTATCGCCTGGACGGCGAGTTGGGTCGTGGCGGCATGGCGACCGTCTATCTCGCTCACGACGTGCGTCACGATCGCCCCGTCGCGCTCAAGGTGCTGGACGCCGGAACCGGGTCCGAAGAAGAGGCCCGCCGCTTCGACGTCGAGGTGCGGACCACCGCTCGACTCAACCACCCGCACATCCTGCCCCTCTTCGAAGCGGGGCGCGCCGGGCGCCATCGGTTCTACGCGATGCCCGTCGTCGACGGAGAGTCTCTCGCGGACCGTTTGAAGCGGGAGGGTCGCCTGCCCGTGGCCGAGGCGGTGGGGTGCGTGGCGTCCATCGCACGCGCCCTGGGGCACGCGCACGGTGAGGGCGTGATCCACCGCGACGTGAAGCCGGCGAACATACTCGTGCACCGCGGTCAGCCGGTCATCGCCGATTTCGGCATCTCGCGCATCGCGGACGGAAGCACGCGCATCACCGCCACCGGCCACTCGGTGGGCACACCCCACTACATGAGCCCCGAGCAGATCGGCGAGAACGTCGAGCCGGACGGCCGCGCGGACCAGTACGCGCTGGCCTGCGTCGCCTTCGAGCTGATCGGCGGCACACCCCCCTTCCCCGGCACCTCCGCGCGCGCCGTCATCACCGCCCATCTGGTGACGGATCCTCCCGCCCTCGCGGACGTGGTGCCCGAGGCGGCTGACCTCGACACCGTGCTCACCCGGGCACTCGCCAAGCAACCTGAGGACCGCTACCCAACCATGGAGGCGTTCGCCACGGCGCTGGAGTCGGCGTGGAGCACGGCCGTCGAGGCGCGTCGGGCCGCCGAGGCGCGAGGTGCCGAGGACGGAGCGGACGACGGAGGCGACAGCACCCCGGGGCTGGTCGTGATGCCGTTCGCCAACCTCAGCCCGGACCCGGACAACGAGTACTTCAGCGACGGCCTGACCGAGGAAGTGATCGCCGACCTGTCGCAGCTGCGCGGGTTGCGCGTCATCTCGCGGACCTCGGCGTTGCGATTGAAGAACGACGAGCGCGACCTGCGGGAGCTCGCCGAAGCCCTGGATGTTCGATACGTCCTGGAAGGGGGCGTGCGGAAGGCCGGCGACCAGCTCCGCATCACCGCCCGTCTCCTGGACGCCCAGCACGACGATCACCTCTGGTCCGAGCGTTTCGCGGGCACCGTAGAGGAGATCTTCGAGATCCAGGAGCGCGTCGCCCGCGCGACCGTCGAGGCGCTGAGCGTTCGGATCTCTCCCGCCGAAGATAAGGCGCTCTCCGACCGACCGATCGCCGATCCGCGTGCGTACGAGTCCTACCTGAGAGCACGCTACGAAGCGTGGCGCTTCTCACCCGAGAGCCTCGATCGCGCGCGACGCTACATCCAGCACGCGATCGACCTCGTGGGCGACAACGATCTGTTGTGGGTGACGCTCGGCCACATTCTGGTCATGTACGTGCAATCGGGGGGCGACACCGACCCGGGCACGCTGGTGAGGGTCGACGAGATCGCGGATCGGGTCGAGGCCCTCAAGCCGGGATCGCCACGCGCCTCCTGGCTCCGGGCGTTCGCCGCGTTCCAGCGAGGACACGCCGCGGAGGCGCTGCATCACGGTACCGCCGCGTGGGAAGGAGAGCCGGACGACCCGGACGTGCTGGTGCTCCTCGGCTACGTCAACGCCAACGTCGGGCGAACGAAGGTGGCCCGGGGACTGGTGGAGCAGGCGGTCCGCCTCGACCCGCTGACGCCGATCACCCGGTTGCTTCCCGGGTTCGTCGCCGTCTTCGATGGGCGTCCCGAGGACGGCGTCCAGCCATACCGGGAGGCTTGGGAACTCGACCCGGAGAGCCCCTTCACGGCGGCCTTCTACGGGTGGGCCCTGGTGCACGCGGGGCGCCACGAAGACGCGATCGAGGTCCTCGAGGCCGTGGCGTCCCGACCGGACGCCGGGCCCTTCCAGTCCTGGACGGCCTCTCTCATCCACGGCCTCCGGGGGGAGCGTGACGCGGCGGCGGCGGCGATCACACCAGCCTTCGTGGGAGCGGGTCGAACCACCACGATGTTCGCCCGCGCCCTCGCCGACTGCTGGGCTCTGGCCGGCGAACCCGAAGCCGCGCTCGAGTGGCTGGAGGAGTCGGTGCGCGGGGGGCTGCTCAACGCCCGCTACATCGCGGAGTACGATCCGTTTCTGGCGTCGCTGCGCCCCGATCCGCGGTTCCGGGAATTCGTTCGGCGCGTTGCGGCTCGCGCTGCGGTACTGCCGTAGGGAATCCCAGGCGAGAGGCGCGACCGGGGTCATCACCCTAGGTTCCATCGCATGAACGCCCTCCGAACCCTGCTCGTCTGCAGCGTCTGGACCACCGTCGCCTGCGGAGGCGGCTCGGGACCATCCGACCCCGGCACCGACCCGGACGACGACCCCGGCGGATACTCCTATCCCGTCGGCAAGGTGTTCTTCTCGCACCTGCCAATCGGTGTCGACAGCGTGTACCTCTGGGAGAGCATGGGGGCCTTGTACAGCCCCTTCCAGGAGGACCACGGGGCCTTCCGTCACCTCCAGATGGTGCCGGGGCGCACCGACAACTCGATCCCCGTGATCGCCCCGGCCGACGGGCAAATCATCCTGCTGTGGAGGCACCCCGGCTACGACGGCACCGTGGAGCACGCCGTGGGCCTCAAGGTCAGCACCACCATCGACCTGCTGTGGGGACACGTGGGGCGCCTGGCCGAGCCCCTGGCCTCAGCCGCGCCGCCCCTGGGTCAGAGCATCGACGTCGAGATCCCGGTCCAGGCGGGAGACACCCTCGGCTACGTAGCCAACACCCCGCTGGACCTGGCGGTGAATGATTCGGCCTACCAGGCGGCGGTCCTCCATCCCGAGTTCTACGGGCCCAATGCGGCTTCCGCTCCGCTGGAGGACTACTACCGGGAGCCGCTGCGTTCGCAGTTGTTGAGTTGGACGGTGCGGGAGGTGCCGCCGCGCACCGGCGAGTACGGCTTCGACGTCGCGGGCACGCTGTCCGGCCTCTGGTACCTGCAGGGCTCCGACCCGACGCAGTTCCGCCTCGATCACGCCATCCACTTCGGGTATCACC
>JAHHMJ010000326.1 GCA_018678395.1 Gemmatimonadota bacterium
GCCCGCCGGTACTTCCGGACGGGCCGCGGCGCTTTTCGTAGTTCCGTGGGTACTCCTCGCCTTTCCCGCTTTCCTTCATCTCCGAGACCTCCGATGCTCCGCATCGCACTTCCCAACAAGGGCCGCCTTGCCGAGAAGGCCCTCGACCTCTTCGAGACCGCCGGTCTCAAGGCCGAGTTCAGTTCGCAGCGGGCCCTGCTCGCCCAACTCGGACCCGACTTCCAGGCCATCTTCGTTCGGGCTGCGGACATCCCCGAGTTCATCGCCGACGGTGCCGCCGACGTGGGGGTCACCGGTGCCGACCTGGTCGCCGAGAGCGGCCGCGAGGTCGAGGAGCTGCTCGACCTCGGCTTCGGTCGCTGCCGCCTCGCACTGGCCGTCCCGGAGACGAGTGAGATCCGCCATCCCGCCGACATCCCGGCGGGCGCCCGCATCGCCACCTCGTTCCCGGGCATCACCCGCTCGTTCTTCGAGGCGATGGGTGTGGAGGTCGAAATCGCCCCGGTGTCCGGCGCCACGGAGATCGCGCCCCACCTCGGCGTCGCCGATCTGATCGTCGACCTGGTCTCGACGGGCTCGACGCTACGGGTCAATCGCCTGCGCGAGGTGGTGACCATCCTCGAGTCCACCGCACGGGTCGTCGTCAATCCGGCGGCCCTCCAGGACCCCGAGCGGAAGCAGACCATCGAAGAGCTCGTGACCGCGTTGGAGTCCGTGTTGCGCGCGCGGGCCCGGCGCTACCTGATGGCCAACGTTCCGAAGGCACGGCTCGAAGAGGTCCGTGCCGTGCTTCCCGGGATCAACGGCCCCACGATCGTCGAGGTGGCCGACGACGGGGCGTGGGTCGCCGCACACGCCGTGGTCGACGCGAACCGGGTGTACCAGACGATCGCGCGCCTCAAGGCCCTGGGGGCCGAGGGCATCCTCGTCACCCGCATCGAGAGGCTGATGCCGTGACCCCGACCCCTCCAGCCCTGCGACTCGCCGTGACCGGACGTGTCGCCCAGCTGACCGAAGCGCACCGGCGTCTGCTCTTCGAGCGCCGCCCCACGGACGAGGCCGATGTCCAGGCTGCCACCCGGGACATGCTCCGGCGCGTGCGCACCGAGGGTGACGAAGCGCTTCGGGATTTCGCCCGTCGCTTCGACGGTGCCGATCTCGACGGCATCGAGGTGCCGCGCCAGCGCTGGGGCGAAGCGGTAGAGACGTTGGCGCCCGAGGTGACCGCCGCGTTGTCCCGTGCCGCGCGGAACATCGACCGCTTCCACCGAGCCCAGATCCCGGCGGACGTAGAGGTCGAGGTAGAGCCCGGTGTGAAGCTCGGCCGGGTCTTCGTGCCCCTCGACGCCGTGGGCGTGTACGCCCCGGGAGGCCGTGCGGCCTACCCGTCGTCCGTCCTGATGGGCGTCGTGCCGGCGCGCGCAGCCGGTGTCCGGGAGATCGTCGTCTGCTCTCCCCCGGGACCGGACGGCCTGCCGTCGGCGGTGGTGCAGGCGGCTGCCGCCATCGGTGGAGCCACCCGGCTGTTCGCCGTGGGCGGCGCCGGAGCGGTGGGCGCCATGGCCTACGGGACGACCACGGTACCCCGGTGCGCGGCGGTCGTCGGTCCGGGGAACCGCTGGGTCCTCGAGGCCAAACGCCAGGTCGCGGGAGAGGTGATCATCGACTCGCCGGCCGGACCGTCCGAAGTGCTCGTCATCGCCGACGAGGGATGCGCGCCGCCCGCATGGCTCGCCGCCGAGCTCGTCGCCCAGGCCGAGCACGATCCGGACGCGGCCGTCGCCTTCGTGACCACGTCGCCGTCGCTGCTCGAAGCGGTCGGGCGTGAGTTGGAGGCCCAGGTGGCGGCCTCGCCTCGTGCGGACGTCGTCCGAACCGCGCTCGAGACCTGCGGCGCGATGCTCCTGGCCGACGACCACGACGAGATGCTGGTCTTCGCCGAAGCCTACGCGGCGGAACACCTGTCGCTCTGCACGCGGGATCCCGCCGCAGACCGCATGCGTCTGCGCACTCCGGGCACGGTCTTCCTCGGGGGGGCCTCGTCGGTGGCCTTCGGTGACTACATGACCGGCGCGAATCACGTGCTTCCCACCGCCGGCACGGCCCGCAGCTTCAGTGGTCTCGGCGCGCTCGACTTCCTGCGTTCCTACACGTGGCAGTCGCTGACCCCCGAGGCGGCCGCGGCCATGGCGGAGCCGGTGGCCATCCTGGCCGAGGCGGAGGGGCTGCCCGGTCACGCCGCGGCCGCGCGCATGCGCGCGTCCGCAGAGGACGGGAGCACGGGAGAGGCAGCGATCTCGGCGGGAGAAGACGACCGCGGAGGTGCCCCGTGACGCCGCCCGTGCGAGGCCCGTTGCCCCGCCCCGACTACGCGAGCCTGACTCGATACACGCCCGACCGCCGGGCCGTACCCGTCGACCTGAGCGACAACACGAATCTCTGGGGCACCCACCCGGCCGCCCTCGAGGCGATCCGCTCGGCCGGCACGGACGCGCTGGCGCGCTACCCCCACCTCTACGCCGACGACCTGCGCGCCGCGGTCGCCCGCCTTCACGGCGTCACGTCCGAACACGTTGCGACCGGGTGCGGCTCCGACGACGTCCTGGATTCGCTCTGGCGGGCACTCGCCGAAGATGGTGGAGCCGTGACCTACGCCGCCCCGACCTTCTCCATGGTCGAGCCGCTCTCGCAGATGAACGGGCGCGAGGCCAGGGCCGTGGCGTGGTCCCGAGCGCTGGCCGACCCCGACCTCCTCCTGGAGGGCGACCCGGTCATGGTCTACGTCTGTCGCCCCAACAATCCGACGGGGCATCAGGCACCCGAGGCGTGGGTCGCCGAGCTTCTCGGACGAGTCGAAGACGACGGCCCCGTCGTCCTCATCGACGAGGCCTACGCGGATTTCGCCGGCGAGACGCTCATCCCGACGGCGGTCGAGCACCCGCGAGCACTGGTGGTGCGTACGCTCTCGAAGGCCTACGGTCTCGCGGGGTTGCGTGTCGGATACGCCGTCGGGTCGAAGGCGCTGGTGGGCGAGGTCGAGAAGAGCCGGGGCCCGTACAAGGTCAACCGGCTCGCCGAGGTCGCGGCCTGCGCGGCCCTCGCCGACGAAGACGGCTGGGTGCAGCGCACCATCGCGGAGTGCCTGGAGAATCGGGAGCGGCTCGTGGCGGCCCTGCGCTCGCGCAGCGAGGCGCCCCTTCCATCGGCGAGCAACTTCGTTCTCCTTCCGGTCGCGGCGGGCACCGCGGTGCCGACGGCTCTCGCCCTGCGCGAGCGCGGCGTGGCGGTCCGGCCCTTTCCCGACTGTATCGACGTGGGCGACGCGGTACGCGTCACCGTGGGGCCGTGGCCCCTCATGGAGCAGTTCCTCGAAGCCTGGGACAGCCTCGAACGATGAACGTCGCACTCTTCGACTACGGCGTCGGCAACCTTCACTCGCTCGGTAAGGCGCTCGAGCGGGGCGGCGCCACGGTCCACGTGACCCGTGACTGGGACGCGGCCCTCTCGGCGGATGCCCTCGTTCTGCCCGGGGTGGGGGCGTTCTCGGCGGCCGTCGCCGCCCTGCCCGCCG
>JAHHMJ010000621.1 GCA_018678395.1 Gemmatimonadota bacterium
CCAGGTGGCCGGGGCCCGTACGGAGTGCCGCGGTGCCGCTCAGCGGCGCGCCGCGGACCAGCTCGACATTGATGTCCGCCTCGATGATGGCCCGCGCCGACAGGCCGTCCGGCATGAGCGGTGCCAGCCGCGCCACCTCGAAGGAGTCCGCCGCGAATCGCACCCGCTTCAGAGTCGCGCTCAGCCGACCTGCCGCGCAGGCCCTGGCCGGAGGCGACTCGAGGCAGGCCTCCCCGAGCTCGATCGACTCCGCCGATGCCGCGAGTCTCACTGGCCCGGCCAGTACCCACGATCCCGCCGAGTCGGAAGCGACCCGCAGCGACTCGACGGTGCCGCTCCACTCATTGGCGGGGCTGAGACCACCCGTCACGCGCACGTCGAGCTCGCCCGTCGGGCCGACGGCTGCGACGCTGACCTCGTGCCGATCGATGAGGCCGGAGAGCCTGACAGCTGCCGAATCGAGCTCGGCCCCCCGGATCTGCAGTCTCCGGGCGATCATCCTGCCGGTTACGGCGCCGCCCAGCTCGATGTCCGCCTCGCCCCTCAATCTGGCGGTCGATACCGGTTCCGTGACCACGGAATCGGCGGCGAACGTGGCCTGAATCCGGACGGCCTCGACGCTGCCGCTTGCCCGACCGGAGGCCGTGAGGCGGCCCGAGGAGCCCGGCATCACGAGACCCAGGTCAGGGACCGTGGCATCGAAGTCCGCATCGATCGTACCTCCGACCGTTCCGGATGCACTGACGCGGGCCGAACCCCAAGTGACGCGCGCGGCATCGAGCAGAAGGACCTCGTGCGCCAGGCGAGCATCGAATCGCCCCTCCAGCGCCTCGCCACGAAGGACACCGGAAAGAGTATCGACGACGGCCTCGGCCTCGATCTGCCCGGCCGAGTCGATTCGCCCCTGCGTATGGACCGAGAAGGAAACGCGGCCCGGCCACTCGTCCGGCTCGGGAAGCAAGGGGGCCGGTGCCAACTCCTTACCCTCGAGCCGGGCGGACCACGTCAGCTCGGGCCACCAGCTCGCCTCGGCCGCTCCTGAAACCGTCCCGTCCAGAGCCCGGAGCTCGAGCGTCTCGGCGTGGAATTCGGTCGTCGACCCCGTGCCGCTCAGCCGCAGTGCGCCGGACGCGAAGCCGGGAACTGATCCTTCACCGGAAAGAGAGAGGCGATAGTCCTCGAGCGTGCCCGACGCGGTCGCACTCCCGCCGGAAACCCATACGGTGTCCCGCATTCGGTAGGTCACATCTGACACGTGGACCGAATCGAACGTGATTTCGAATGGCAGGTCGGCCGCAGGCGGCTCGGGGGAGGTGTCGAGCGGGACGTCGGGGCCGGCCGGCGCAGAATCCGGGGGCGGAGTCAGAAGGGTGACTTCGACGCCCTCGAGGTCGGCCGTCCTCACGTTGATTCGTCCCGCCAACAACCTGATTCCCTTCCAGTCGAGGGCCATCCGGCGAGCCGCAAGGCGGATCGACGGTGTCTCGAAGCGGATGCCGTGGAACTCGAACCGTCCAAAGAGCCGCCCCGAGAAGTCCTGGACGTCGATGCTCAGGTCCTCAGGCAGGAAACTTTCAGCCACCGAGAGTGCAAGACGCCCCCCGGGGGTCGTTCCCACCAGAAATGCGGCCGCAGCGGTCAGAACGATCAGCAGCGTGAGAACGCCCACCACGAGGCCTCGCACCCAGCGACCCCAGCGTTTCCCCTTCGCCGCGCGAGCCATCAGAAGTCCGGCCCGATCTGAAGGTGCAGCCGAAACTTGCTCCCCTCCTTCTGGAGTCCGAAGCCCGCGTCCACACGCACGAGCCCGACCGGCGAGATCCACCGGACGCCGACCCCCGTCCCGGTAGCGACCTCACCCCGGAAGTCGCGCAGCGCGTTCCCGGCGTCAAAGAAGACCGCCCCGGCCCACTTCTCGAGAAACCTGTATTCGAGCTCGGCGCTGCCCACGAGGAGGCTGTTTCCGCCGGTGACCAGGCCGTTCTCATCCACCGGGCCCAGCGAGTTGAAGTCGTAACCCCTGATGCTGCGGTCGCCGCCGGCGAAGAACCGGATCGAGGGAGGTAGCCCTCGGAACTGGTCCGTGCCGATCCAGCCGGCGTCGACCCGCACGGTACCTCTGACCTTGGGGGCGAGGGTGCGGATGGCCTTCAGGGTGGTGAAGGCGCGGAAGAAGCTGGCCGTCGAGCCGATGCCGTCCACGGCGCCGCGGAGCTCCAGCGCACCTCCGATGCCCCGCCTGGCGTACAGGCGGTTGTCGGCATCGGAGTACGTCCAAGAGGCGATCGGCTGCGTCAGCTGCGAGCGTGCCGTGTCGGCGGCCACCGTGTAGTCGTCGTCCTGGTACCGCACGGTGAACACCTCGCGGACCTCTCCTCGCACGTGGGCCCAGCTCAGGCCGACGAACCCCTGAACGGTCTTGCTCGTCACCCACTCGAGCCGTCCGTACCGTCCGGTGACCGTCCACAGCGACGGGGTCGGAAAGCCGACGGGTATGTTGTAGCGAGCCGTGACACTCTGCTCACTGGTCGACAGGCGGGCATCGCCGTCCGCGTAGTGGCCCCGTCGGTTGAGCC
>JAHHMJ010000503.1 GCA_018678395.1 Gemmatimonadota bacterium
GCTACGCCGTGCCGCTGACGCGCGATGGCCGGGTGCTGCGCAGCGTCGACCATTTCACCCCGGGGAGGGGTTTCGTGCTTCGCGTCGTCGACGGACGTGTCGATTGCGAGGCGGGCACCATCCACCCCGACGACGAATCCGACGGTCCCTGAGCCGAACGCCCTCATGAACGATTCTCCCGATCCGAACGCGCCATCCCCATCGGATGACACCGACACCGCCGCAGCGTCCACCGACGACGCTCCTGGCCTGGAGCAACGGCTCAAGCGCCTCGAGGCCATCCTGACGGCTCTCGAGGCCGACGAGATGGACCTCGAGCGGGCACTGGCCCTCTTCGAAGAAGGGGTCGGCCACGTCCGCGAAGCCGAGCGCATCCTCGCCGAAACGGAACTCCGTGTGGAGGAACTGCTCGGCGAGGACGGCGCCACCCGACCGCTCGACGGAGAGCGCGCGTGACCTCGGACTTCGACCTGCAGGCCTTTCTCGCCACCGAGGTCGAGCGGGTCGACGCGGCGCTCGAGCGGGCGCTGGCTGCCGACGGCCTCGCGCGGCTCGAGCCCGCGGTGCGGGTCGCGGTCGAACACGGGGTCCGCTCCGGCGGCAAACGACTTCGCCCCATCCTCTGTGTGCAGGGGTGGGCCGCGGCCGACGGGGGCGATCCCGCTGTGACACCCGAAGCCTACGATCTTGGGGTGTCACTCGAGCTGATTCATGCCTACTCGTTGATGCACGACGACTTGCCGTGCATGGACGACGCCGACCTTCGGCGTGGGCAGCCCACCACGCATCGGGTCCACGGAATCGACGCGACCATGCGGGGCGGCCTGGCACTGATCCCGCTCGCGGCGGGGCAGGCCCTGCGCGCCGCGCGTGCTCTGGGGTGTGACGCTGCGCGCTCGCGGCGGGTCGCCCGGCGCCTGCTGGGTGCGGCGGGAAACGGCGGCATGGTCGGCGGCCAGGGGCTCGATCTTCTCGGTGAAGAGCGCGACCTCTCCTCGGCCGAGCTCGACACGCTCCACGCCCACAAGACGGGCGCCCTGCTCACGGCGGCGCTCGCGATGGGGGCCGATGCCGCCGGCGCGGCGCCCGAGGTACAGGCCGCCCTGGAGCAGTACGGGCGGCACATCGGGCTGGCGTTCCAGATCGCCGACGACGTGCTCGACGCTACGGCGACCGCGGCGGCGCTGGGCAAGACACCGTCCGACGCCGATCTCGGGAAGTCGACCTACGTCTCGCTCCACGGTCTCGACGAGGCTCGGCGCCGTGGCGAGGCCGAGATCGCGGCGGCGCTCGGCGCGCTGGACGGCGTCGGGGTCACGGCCCCACCCTTACGGGCACTGGCCGAATACATCGTTCGCCGAGAACGGTGAGCGAGACCGGCCGGCGGGGTCGAGGAGGCTCCCCAGGCGCACGTGCGGTCCATGGATCGCCCACGGAGTCGAGGTGTAGCCTCGACCTCGAACCCATCCCATACCGAGGCAACCGGTGTCTCTTCTCGATCAGGTGAAGTTCCCGTCCGATCTTCGCGCGCTCCCGCGCGACCAGCTCCGGCAGCTCGCCGACGAGGTGCGTGATCGCCACATCGACGTCGTCGCCCAGAAGGGTGGGCACTTCGGCGCGTCGCTCGGCGTCGTCGAGCTGACGGTGGCGCTCCACTACGCCTACGACACGCCGCGAGACCAACTCGTCTGGGATACGGGCCACCAGGCGTACGTCCACAAGATCCTGACGGGACGGAACGCCGACCTCCCCAACATCCGCACCCGGGGCGGCCTCGCGCCGTTCCTGCGTCGTGACGAGTCCGAGTACGACGCCTTCGGTGCGGGACATGCGGCCACTTCCATCTCCGCCGCCTGGGGCATGGCCGTGGGGCGCGACGTGAGGGGTTCGGATTTCGACGTCGTCGCCATCATCGGTGACGGCGCGATGGGGTGCGGTCTCGCCTACGAGGCGCTGAACAACGCCGGGCACACCGACCGCAATTTCACCGTCGTCCTGAACGACAACGACATGTCGATCGCTCCGGCCGTCGGCGCCATGAACAAGTATCTCACCACGATGATCACGAATCCGATGTACAATCGTTTTCGTGACGAAGTCAAAGACCTGCTCCAGAAGGCTCCGGCCTCGCTCGGTGGCGTCATGGAGGCTTTGGCTGGCAAGGTCGAAGACAGTGTGAAGCACCTGTTCGTGCCCGGTATGATCTTCGAACAGCTCGGGTTCCGGTACGTCGGGCCGGTGGACGGTCATGACATCGAGTCCGTGGTCGATACCCTCGAGGGTGTCCGCCGGATGAAGGGCCCCATTCTGGTTCACATGCTGACGCAGAAGGGGAAAGGG
>JAHHMJ010000118.1 GCA_018678395.1 Gemmatimonadota bacterium
GAAGGACAGCGCCGCCCCGCCCAGAACGGCCGCGGCGAGAAGCTCCACCACGTCGCGGCTCTGCAGCGCGGTGGCGCCGGCCTGGAGCGGAACGGGTGCACCCATCACGTCTCCATCCGGCAACCGACGATAGGCGGTCACGTACTCCCACTGCCCGAGAGCCGTCGTCGTGGTCTCCGCGAGCGATTCCCGAGACAGCAGGGACCGGTACACCGGGTACGGGACCCAGCCTTCGTAGAGTCCGAGCGACACCAACTCCTCGACCGACGCCTCCCACAGCTCACCGTCCTTGTACTCGACCACGTCGACGCCCACGCGGTTGGCCAGGAGCTCGACGTCACGTCCGAGGTCGTAATAGCTGGTCGCGGCGTCCTGCGCGGCGCGCTCGGCCAGGACCCGCGACGCCCTCTGGGATGCGCCCGCGATCGTCCGGTAGGCCAACGATCCGAAGATGAGGTTGGACAGCGCGAAGAATGCGAAGAGGGCGAGGGTGACGCGCGCTCGGAACGAGGTGACCGCCGGCAGGACGCCGCCTCGAGCCTCGGATGCCCCGGCCCTCTGCGCACCCCACCACCAGGCGAGCGAGAGGAGCGACAGATTCAGCGCCAGCAGCAGAGCTCCGCGCGCGGCGAGCACCGGGAGCGTCGACACCGGGACGTCGATGTGCGCCCAGTAGTCGGCCCCGGCCATGCGCAGCGGACGCTCCCCCAGCCAGCCACCCTCGCGGCGGGTCCACGCCGGGGTCGGATCGACCCGCATCGCCTCGGCCTCGAAGAGCGGCACCAGACGCGGGGGCGGTCCTCGAGTGGGCCCGAGGCTACCGAAGAGCGGTCCCAGCAACGACTCGGCCCCGGTCGTCCCGAGGGGGGGCACCACCGCGGTTACCACCCTGCCCCGTGAGATGGGGACCTGAGCCATGTAGTGGGCCTCGAACGAGTCGAAGCGCCGGACTTCGACCGTATCGCTCATCCGCGACGACTCGAGGAACTGATTCGCCACGACGGGCCGATCCGCGCCCCCCATGCCGATGCGCAGCTCTTCGTCCCAGAGCTGGTCGTCGGACGTCCAGACGGTCATCCAGACGGGGTAGCCGGTCTCGGCCAGGCCGCTGTTTCGCCATCCCCGGTAGAGCATCTCCGCCGGTGGAGCCCCGCCCGCGTCGAGGGTGTCCACGGCTTCGGCGAGGCGCTCGAGCAGGAAACGCAGGTAGGGGTCGACCCCCGTGCCGAGACGCTCCATCTCTCGCGTGGCCGTGTCGATCCGCGCTTCGAGCCGCTGTCCCCACGCGGTGGGTACCGTCAGCGTCCCGGCGAGCACCACGGCGAAACCCCAGAGGACGACGCGGCCGGAACCGTCGCGGTCCACACGACCGACCGCACCGGCGCCCAGCGCCACGGGCACACACCAGAGCAGCGGCATCCAACCGGGCGCCCCCGGAGTCCCGACTGCGATCCACCCCGTGATGGCACCGAGGCCGAGCGCGGCGACGACGCCCAGAAGCGCCCTCCCACGCCCGCCCCCGCCCCCTCGACCCCACCAGAGCGCACCCCAGATCACGAGCGCCGCCGCAGCCGCCATCGTGACCTGGTAGCCGACCCAACCCACCTCCTCACCCGCGAGGAACCCCACGGAGGCCGCGCCGCCGAACCACGTGACGAGGCCCGTGAGGGCGACCGCCGCCACCCCCCCCGCCAGCCACGGGGGTACACGCCCCGGTCCCCCACGGTGCACGGCGGCGCCCGCCGCCACGATGAGCGCGAGGAAGACGAGGGCCACACGGGCGAGGGTGCCCCCCGGAATCCAACGGAAGAGCACATCCCCGGGGGACGCCATCCCGGAAAACCCGGGGAGCACGTCGACGGGAAGGAAGAGGGCCATCAACACCCCGACGCCCCAAGGCAGCCACGCGTCGGACCTGCGACCGGCCCACACGAGCAGCAGCCACGCGAGGACGACGGCGTAGGCCCCCATGCGCTGTCCATCCTCGACGATCCGACGGCGGCGATCGGCCTGCGCCGGACGCTCCACGG
>JAHHMJ010000366.1 GCA_018678395.1 Gemmatimonadota bacterium
GGACGTTTCTCTTCGAGTTACTGTGTTTCACCGGTGACTACGATCGCGCGGAGAAGCACCTGTCGATTCTGGCAGACGAGAATCCGGACGCCAAGTTGGGCGGGTTCATGTATCGCACGGCGATCCACGCGAGTCGGGAGCGTGTGGAGATGTTCGATACACGAGCCTTCCCGGCCCTCGGCGAGCCGCCGGAGTCGCCGGCCGGCACCGCGAACGGCGAGGCTTTTTCGGTCATCGAAGACGCCGATCCCCGGGTCGGCTCGCGCCTGGAGGCCTACGCCGCCGGGCAGTACATGTGGATTCCGTTCAAGCACATCGCCCAGCTGGTCATCGAGCCGCCGAAGCGGCTGCGGGATCTGCTCTGGGCCCCGGCACGCATCGTGACCGGGCCGGAGTTGGAGGACCTGGATCTGGGCGAAATCCTCCTTCCCGTGGTCACGCCCCTCGCGTTCCGCCACGAGGATCCGCTGGTTCGGCTCGGACGCCGGACCGATGTCGTGACTGCCGACGACGGGGAGGTGTGGCCGGAAGGTGCCAAGGTGCTCCTCGTCGACGGGGAGCCGGTGCCGCTGCTCGATGTGCGGGAGCTGGTCATCACCTCTGCCTGACCGCGCCATGCCCGACATCGAGGAGTTCCTTCAGCCCATATCCGAGGCATCGCCGTCGGGCGAGGACGTCCGCTACGAGATCGTCTACGACGAGATCCGGGAGGCGCGTGACGCCGATCCGCTTCGAGGACCGGAGCGGGGCGGCCCGAAAGAGCCCGATTACCGCGATGCGCGGAAGCTGGCCGAAGACGTTCTCCGGACGCAGTCCAAGCATCTGCAGATTGCGGCGTGGCTCGCGGAAGCCTGGGTGAATCTCGAGGGAGTCTCCGGCCTGACGGCAGGCCTCGATCTGGAGCGCCGTCTGCTGGAGGATTTCTGGGAGACGGTCTATCCGGAGATCGACGAGGGCGACCTCGAGTTCCGGGTCGCGCCCCTGGAGTGGCTGGCGGGCTACCTCGGGCCGAGCCTTCGTTCCGTGCCGCTGACGCTGTCGGGTTTCGACTCGATGGACTTCCAGGTGTCTCGTGACGTCGGGACCGAGGAGGCCTGCGAAGGCGACAAGGAGAAGCTGAAGGAGCGGCAGGCGAAGATCGACGAGGGCAAGATGCCCGCGGAGGACTTCGACGAGGCCGTGGTGGAGTCCGGGAAGGGCTTCTACAAGAAGCTCATCGCCGATCTGGCTGCGGCCACCCAATCCATCGAGGCCCTCGAGGCGCTGACGGACGAGAAGTTCGGGCAGATCGGCCCCAGCTTCCGGACCCTGCGGGACCAGGTCGAGGGCCTCCGGCGCATCGCCGATCCG
The DNA here is from genome assembly GCA_018678395.1 of Gemmatimonadota bacterium. Lineage (GTDB taxonomy): Bacteria > Gemmatimonadota > Gemmatimonadetes > Longimicrobiales > Gaopeijiaceae > Gaopeijia. Next base: position 1,351 of record JAHHMJ010000366.1, read on the forward strand.
CTGCTGCAGAAGTGCCTCGAGCTCGACCCGGACCCCATCGAGGTGGATCCGGTCGGAGAGGAAGACGCCGCCGCCCCGGTCGGGGATGACGGGGGCGTGCCGATCGAGCCGGTGTCGCGCAAGGACGCCGGTGTCCGGATCGCGGCCGCCGCCAAGTTCCTCAGGCAGGACGATCCTCACAATCCTGCGTCCTACCTCATGATTCGCGGCCTGCGTTGGGGTGAGCTGCGCAAGGGCGGAGGTGGGGTCGAGCCGCGCCTGCTCGCGGCGCCGCCGACCGCCACACGGACCCGGCTCAAGGGCCTGCTCCTGGACGCGAAGTGGGCGGAGCTGCTCGAGACGGCCGAGGGGGTGATGGCCACTCCTTTCGGACGGGGTTGGCTGGATCTGCAGCGCTACGTCTTCACGGCGCTGGGTGGGCTCGGCTCGGAGTACGACGCGGTCGAGAAATCGTTGAAGGGGACGCTGCGGTCGCTGCTGGTCGATCTGCCCGAACTGCCCGACCTGACGCTGATGGACGACACGCCCACGGCCAATCGTGAGACCCAGATGTGGTTGCGTGAGGAGGGGCTGCTCGGGCCACTCACCGAAGAGGAACAGGCGCGCCTCGAGGCGGGAGCCCCCACCGTTGCGGCGTCGGGTCGGGACGTCGCCGAGCGGGCGCGGGAGCGCGCCCGCTCGGGTCAGCCGGAGAAGGGCATCGAGATGCTGATGCACGCGGCCGAGCAGGCCCGGGGTAACCGGGACCGGTTGATGCGACGGGTCGAGGCGGCGGGCATCATGCTGGACCACGGCCTGGCCCCGGTGGCGCATCCGATCCTCGAGGAATTCCTGCAACGTCTCGAGGCGCACCAGCTCAAGGAGTGGGAGGACCCGGAGACCGTGGCGAGTCCCATGGCCCTGATGTACCGCTGCCTGGATCAGATGGGTGGCGACGAGGTCTTGAAGGAGCAGCTCTACCTGGAGGTCTGCCGGCTGGATCCGATGCAGGCGATCCACTTCGCATCGCAGGAGGCCGAGGACGACGCCGAGGAGGTGGCCGACGGTGGACCCGAGGAATCCTGATCTCGCCCTGCGACCCTCGGTCATCGATCGCCTCCTGGGGGCGGCTGGCCCCGCGGGCCCTGGAACCGATCCCGCCGGGTCCGTGGCGATGATGAAGGCGGCCGTACTCCGGGACCTGAACTGGCTGCTCAACACCCGTCGGATCTACACGGGCGCCGGAGAAGGGCGGCCCGAGCTCGCAAAATCGCTCTACACGTACGGTCTGGCCGACGTCACGTCACTCGCGCGCGGGTCTACCGTGACGGCCAATCTCCTGGCCCGGGATCTCACCGAGGCCATCCGCCTCTTCGAGCCTCGCCTTTCGCACGTACGGGTCACGGTGCGCACGGACGACGATCCGAACTCCCGAGTCCTGCGGTTCCTGGTCGAGGCCATGCTGGACATCGATCCCGAGCCGATGCCGATCGCCTTCGACACCAAGCTGGAAGTGGGGGGCGGGTCGTTCGCCGTGGATGCCGAGAATGTCTGACGACCTTCTCGACTACTACGAGGCGGAGCTCAGCTTCCTGCGCCGGTCCGGTGCCGACTTCGCTCGGCGGTATCCCCAGATCGCGTCGCGGCTCCAGCTCGAGGCGAGCAAGTGCGACGACCCCCACGTGGAACGGCTCCTAGAAGGTGCCGCCTTCCTCGCGGGGAGAATCCACCGCAGGCTGGACGAAGACGCCCCGGCGCTGAGCGAGGCCCTCCTGTCGGTCTCGTATCCGCAACACGTCCGGCCCATTCCGTCCATGGCGCTGGTTCAGCTTCACCTGGATCCCGACCAGGGGCAGGTATCGTCCGGACTCGAGGTCCCGAAGGGGACCGCGCTCTTCTCGCACCCGGTGGACGGCGTACCGTGCCGCTTCCGCACCGGCTTCGACACCGTGCTGTGGCCGCTGAGCGTCACCGAGGCCGCGTGGGTCCCGGTTCAGGGCCTCGGACTCCGCGCCGGGCGAGGGGTCGTCGGTGGCATCAAGCTCCGGATCGATGCTTCGGGAGTCCCCGTGGGATCGCTGGGGTTGGATCGCCTGCGGATCTTTCTTCACGGAGACGGCAGCCTGCCGTACATGCTGTACGAGCTGCTCCTGTCCCGAGCCGAAGATGTGGTTCTCCGTCCGGCCGATGGGTCGGATCTGCGTCGCCCCGGTGCGCTCGAGCCGGTGGGGTTCGAACCGGACGAGGGTCTGCTTCCGCACCCGCATCGTTCGTTCCTGCCGTACCGGCATCTGCAGGAGTACTTCGCCTTTCCCGAGAAGTACCTCTTCCTCGACCTTGTGGGCCTGGAAGCGATCCGCGGCGAGGCGTGGGGCGAGGCCTTCGAGGTCGTCGTACCGATCCAGACCTTCGAGCGTGCCGACCGGCAGCGCACCCTCGAGACCGGTGTCAACCCGCGGGTCTTTCAGCTGGGCTGCACACCCATCGTCAACCTGTTCGAACGGCCCTCCGAGCCGGTCCTTCTCTCGCACCGGCAGTTGGAGTACCCCGTCGTCGCCGACGCACGCCGGCGCGCCACCACCCGGATCTACTCCGTCGAGGGAGTGAAGTCGTTCGTGGGCCCCGGGGACGGAAGGCTGGTCTTCGAACCGCTGCACGGGGGCATGGGTGCCCGCGGTCACACCAGCGGTGAGCGCATCCTCTGGCACGCGCGCCGACTCTCTGCATCGTCCGTCGAACAGCGTACCTCCGACGTGGCGATTTCCTTTGCGGACCCGTCGGCGCGGCTCGTCCGTCCCGACCTCGATTCGGTCACCCTCGATCTGGTCTGTTTCAACGGGACCCTTCCCAGTCGTCTCCCCTTCGGAAACGAAGAGGGGGACTTCGAAATGGCGGGGAGTGGGCCGATCGAACGCATCGTGACGCTGGTCAAGCCCACGGCCCCGGTCGTCTCGCCGCTGGGGCGACAGCAGATGTGGCGGCTGATCTCGCAGCTCGCGGTGAACTACGTCTCTCTGGTGGACGATGGACCCGCGCCTCTACAGGAGTTGTTGCGGTTGCACAACTCGGGCACCCGCCCGGGGACCGACGCCCAGATTCGAGGGCTCGTCGGACTCGAGGGACGACCGGGGCACGCCCGGATCGACGGGGCGCACGGCCCTACCTTCGTTCGGGGGGTTCGCGTGGATCTCACCCTCGACGAGGACGCCTTCACCGGGGGTGGAGCGTACCTTTTCGCGAGCGTTCTGGACCGGTTCCTGGGGCTGTCCGTTTCGGTGAACAGCTTCACGCAGGTCACGGCACACACCCAGCAGCGGCAGTCGCCCCTCGGTCGTTGGCCGGCTAGGGCGGGGCGCAAGGTACTCCTTTGAGCCGCGAGGACCTCCTTCGGGTTCTGGAGGAATCCGGTCCGGGCATGGATGTGCTCCAGGCCATCCGCCTGCTCGAGGCCGTACACCCCGAGCGCCGTCCGGTCGGAGGCAACTGGGATCCGGCCGACGAGGTGGCCCGGTTCACGGTGCGACCGGCGATGGCCTTTCCTGCGGGAGACGTCCACGATGTGGACATACGGGAAGAGGAGCCGTCCCGGCTGATGGTCAACCTCTTCGGATTCGTGGGCCCGGACGGGGTGATGCCCCACGTCTACACGCGCCTCGTCGCCGACCAGCTGCGCGACAGGAACCCGGCGCTGCGCGACTTCCTGGACATCTTCCAGCACCGCTTCCTGTCGCTCCTCGTACGGGCACTCCGCAAGACCGAGCTGGCCGCGGCACGCGAGGCGGGTGGTCCGGAGGCCGACCGGCTCTTTCGGCACCTGCTGGATCTCGTGGGGCTTCCTCCGGGGACCGAGTCGGTCGGCGGCATGGCCGGCCACGACATCGCCCCGTTCTCCGCTCTTCCGGGACCACAGCGGCGCAGCGCCTTTGCGCTGGAGTTGTTGGTGGAGGGCCGCTTCGGCGTTCCGGCCGAGGTCGAGTCGTTCGTCGGCGGGTGGATCCGGCTCTCCGAAGACGACCTGTGCGAACTGGGTTCGGACGACGACGCGACGCGGCTCGGCGCCGGCGCGGTCGTCGGGGACGAGATCTGGGATCCTCATGCGCGTGTCCGCGTCCGCCTGGGCCCTCTCGACCGCGAGACCTTCGACGCCTTCCTGCCGGGAGGCGCGCATCATGAAAAACTCCGGGACCTTTGTCGCTTCTTCGTACACGACCAGTTCGTCGTCGAAGCGTGCCTGGTCCTGCAGCGAGACGAGGTACCGGACTGCCTCGTCTCGGACGACCGGGACGGCCCCACACTGGGGTGGTCCACCTGGCTCCGGACCCGGTCGATGGACCGGGATCCGGACGAAACTCTCTTGACCCTCTGACGAGACCGCCGATGAACGTCGATCTTCGAGCCCTGATCGGGAAGCTGAACCCGACGACCCGTGGTGCCGTGGAAGCGGCAGCGGGTCTCTGCCTGTCGCGGACCCACTACGACGTCGAAGCGGAGCACTATCTGCTGAAGCTTCTGGACCACCCGGAAGGCGACTTCCTGGCCATCCTGAAGCGCTTCGAGGTCGATCGCTCGGCCCTCGCCAAGCAGCTCACGGCCGCGCTCGATCGACTGCGATCCGGAAACGCGCGGACCCCGTCGTTGAGCCCTGGTCTCGTGCGCATGCTCACGGACGCCTGGACGCTGGGCTCGCTGGACCACGGTGCCGGCCAGGTCCGGTCCGGGTACACGATCCTGGCGATGATGCTCGATGCGGATATGCGTCGGCAGCTGACCGAGGCGGCTCGTGCGCTCGATCGCATCCACCCCGAGGCGCTGCGCAACGAGTTCGCGAGCATCGTGGAGGGAACCACGGAGGACGTAATGACGTCGGTCGGGTCGGGCGCCGGCGGTGGCGCCCAGCCGGGTGCCGGTGGTGGCCCGGGTGGTCCGACGCCCAACCTCGATCAGTACACGGTCAACCTCACGCAGCGGGCCAAGGACGGCCATCTGGACCCGGTGCTCGGCCGCGATATGGAGATCCGCCAATGCGTGGACATCCTGACGCGAAAGCGGCAGAACAACCCGATCCTGGTCGGTGAGGCCGGTGTTGGTAAGACGGCGGTGGTCGAGGGGTTCGCGATGCGAATCGCCCAGGGCGACGTCCCGCCCCCTCTGCGCAACGTGACCATCCGGACCCTCGACCTGGCGCTGCTGCAGGCCGGTGCCGGTGTGAAGGGGGAGTTCGAGAACCGGCTGAAGGGGCTCATCGAAGAGGTGAAGTCCTCCGAGACGCCGATCATCCTCTTCATCGACGAGGCCCACACCATGATCGGCGCGGGGGGCGCCGCGGGTCAGAACGACGCCGCGAACCTCCTCAAGCCCGCGCTGGCTCGCGGTGAACTCCGCACTCTCGCGGCGACGACGTGGTCGGAGTACAAGAAGTACTTCGAGAAGGACCCGGCCCTCGCGCGTCGCTTCCAGCTCATCAAGGTGGAGGAGCCGACCGAGGATCTGTGTCTCGTGATGATGCGGGGCATCGTCCCTCATCTCGAGCGGCATCACAGCGTCCGCATTCTCGATCGGGGCGTGGATGCGGCCGTCCGGCTGTCCAACCGGTACCTCCCGGACCGGCAGCTCCCGGACAAGGCGGTCAGCGTGCTCGACACCGCCTGCGCCCGTCTCTCACTCGGTCAGAACGCCACTCCGGCCTCGGTAGAGGATGCGGAGCGGCGCCTGGCCGACCTGAAGGTCCAGGCGCGGGTGCTCAGGCGCGAAGAGGCCACCGGCGCCGACCACTCCGAGCGCCTGGCCACGATCGCCGACGAGACCGAGAAGGTCTCGGCGCGGCTCGACGCGCTGCAGGCCCGCTGGGAGACCGAGAAGGATCTGGTGGGACGCATCCGCTCGCTGCGGGAGGAGCTGGAGCGTCGCGTGGACGGAGCCGGTGTCCGCACGGCCAGCAAGCCGGAGGGGGAGGGCGCTGCAGCCGAAGCGGCCGAGACCGCCGACGCGGCGGGCGAGGAGGCGTCCGAGGGCGCCGACACCGAGACGCCGTTGTCGGCCGACGAGTCGTTCCAGGCCGCGATCGCCGACCAGCCCGACGAGGAGCTGCGGACGGAGCTGGCCGCGCTGATGGAGGAGCTGGAAGAGGTGCAGGGCGACGACGGGCTCGTGCCGGTCTTCGTGGACACCGAGCTGGTCGGGC
>JAHHMJ010000152.1 GCA_018678395.1 Gemmatimonadota bacterium
GCGGAGCACGGCGTCGACGTGCGCCGGAATGGCCGGACGCGCCTCGGTCGCGGCCGGTGCGTTGGCCGTCAGGATCCGGGCGAGCACGGCCTGGGCCGTGGCGCCGGTGTAGGGCGGCTCTCCCACCAGCATCTCGTACAGGACCGAGGCCAGGCTGTAGACGTCGCTGGCCGGCGAGGGCTCGCGATCCGCGCTGGCCTGCTCGGGACTCATGTAGTACGGGGTCCCCAGCGACAGCCCTGTCTCGGTGAGGCGCCCGCCTCCCGCACCGCTCACGGCGAGTGCGATACCGAAATCGGCCACCAGAGGGCGACCCCGGCTCAGCAAGATGTTGGCAGGCTTGATGTCGCGGTGGATTATGCCCTCTTCGTGGGCGGCCTGCAGCGCATCGGCCACCTCGGTGGCGATCCGGACCGCCTCGTCCACGGGCAACTGCTTCTCGCGATCGAGTCGCGCCCGCAGCGTCTCGCCATCGACGAACGGCATGACGTAGTAGAGAAAGCTGTCGGCCTCGCCCGAGTCGAACAGCGGGAGGATATTGGGATGCTGCAGATTCGCCGTGGTCCGGATCTCGGTGAGGAACCGATCGGCGCCCACCACCGCCGCCAGCTCGGGCTTGAGCACCTTGAGAGCCACCTGCCGCTGGTGCCGGATGTCGTCGGCCAGATAGACCGTGGCCATCCCGCCCTCACCGATCTCGCGCTCGATGCGGTAGCGCCCGTCGAGGGCGGCGTTCAGGCGCGCGATGGTGTCGGACGTCATGCAGCTCGCATGGGACGGCTCCGTGAATGGGTCCCCGCCGGGGCCTGGATGGGCCACCGTTGGAGCGTCGCGAGCGTATGCGTCCGGGCGCTACCGGCGCAAGGGAGGTGCGGATGCAGAGGAACGCGCGTGCCGACGGCCGCCCAGGAAGCCGGTCTGCCTCAGAGGGCGCGATGAAGCTCCCCGACGCAGCGATCGATCCGGTCGAAGACCCGCTCGAACTCCTCCCGCGGCTTGCCCCAGGGGTCGAGGATCGCCCGACGCCCACCCCACGTCGGCTCGAGGTCGCCCATCCAGAAGACTCGATCCATCCGCACGCCCTCGGCGACCCGCAGCCGAGCCTTGTTGAACCGGTCGAAGAAGAACACCGCATCCGCCTCACGCAGGTCGTCCGCCGTCACGACGCGCGAGCGGTGGTCCGAGTGGTCGATGCCCCGGCGTGATGCCACCTCCATGGCGAGGTCGGCCGGAGGGCGACCCGGCTTGATGAAGCCGGCGGACGTGATCGCGACACCCGGAGTCCCCAGAGAAGTCAGCACCCGCTCCGCATAGGGGCTGCGGCAAACGTTACCCAGGCAGATGAAGAGAACGGACTCCGGACGGATCGACGCGAGGCGCTCGAGTGCCCGTTCCCGACGGCGGGAGTGGAGGCCGGCGTCGATTCGATCCCGCAGGCGCACGGCGGCGCGGCGAGGTGCTTGGAGAAGCTTCATCCGGGTCGGGTCAGGGTCGGGAGATGAAGGTCGGGAGATGAAGGTCGAGTGCCTAGTCCTGCACGGTCTCCGCGAGCAGCCCGGCGAGTCCGTCCAACCAGACCAGGCCGGTCTCGGGGTTCTCGGCGAGTTCGACCATCAGGAATCGGCCGTCGGGGTGCACCGCGTAGGTCGTGTGCACGGGATCGGCCAGAAAGCCCCTCGCATCGAAGAGCTCCTCCAGCGACGTGACCCCACCGTTCGAACTCCAGCGGCTCGCCATCAGCGTCCCCTGGCGATCCCTGTAGAAGATCTCGGAGCCGTCTGCCGACCAGAGGGGCTCGGTGCCGCCCTCGGTCGAGACCACCCACTTCCCCCCCGTCAGGTCGGGGAAGGTGCGCACGAAGACCTCGTTGGATCCCGACTCGTTCGAGCCGTAGGCGATGAAGCGCCCGCCGGGCGAAATCCCCGGCGAATGCTCGTTCGGCAGTTCGGCGATCAGGGGTCGGCCCACGGTGTCGCGCCCGATCTCGAAAACGAAAATGTCGCGAACCACGTTCCCGCCCCCCACCCGGTACACCAGCCACCGCCCGTCACTCGAGATGTCGACCTCCTGAACGCCGCGCTCCGAGGCCATCTGCGGAGCGTCGACCACCACCTCCAGGCCGCCGGTTCCATCCCAGCGACGCGCCAGGATCTGCGTCTGGGGGGGGCCTCCCTCGCGGGCCCCGATGTACAGGATGCGCTCCCCGTCCGGGGCGAACACGGGTCGAGTGACTTCGGTCTCGCCGAAGCTGCGGCGCTGCGGCGGGATGTCACCGACTTCGGACGACCGCGCCCAGATCTCCTGCCGTGTCCCGACGCGCGTACTCGCTGCGAGGCGGGTGCCGTCGGGCGAGAGGGTGACGGCCGAGAAGTCCTCGACCCAGTCCTCCTGGACCACGGTGGTCTCACCTTCGCGCGTGACCCAGACCGGTCGGCCCCGCGTACCGCCGCCCGTGACGTAGAGAAGTGTGCCCTGGGCATTGGACCGGAAGTCCAGCGCACCGCTCTGGACGTTGCGGAGCCCGTCGATGATCGAGCGAAGCGGACCCGTCAGCCGTCCCGCCTCCAGATCGAAGGGAGCCGCAGACAGGGTGCGGTCGGTCTGGCCCACCAGCAGGTATCCCGGCGACAGGTATTCCGCATTCACACCCACGGCGAGCGGCTGGATCTCGCGGGTCTCCAGGTCGAAGAGGGCGATGCTGTCGCCGGCCGGCGTCGTTCCCCACATCGAGACGAGAAGGTGGCGACCTCCCGGCAGGAGTTGGGGCCACGCGAAGTCCCCATCTCCCGAAGGCCGATCCAGCTCGGTCGGATCGATCAGCAGTTCGACGTCCCCTCCCCCCTCCGGCACGCGACTCATTCCGGACCGGAAGTTCTGGAAGTAGATGAATCCGTCGTCCGCCCAATCCCCGCCGAGAGACAATGCGGAATCGGCGAGGATGCGAGGCGTGCCCCCTCCCGTCGAGATCGCGGCCAGCGCGGACGACGACGCCAGCACATAGGCCACCTCGCTGCCGTCCGGAGAGACGGTGAACATCGTCGGCGAACTCGTCCCACGGAGCGGGTACCCCTCCACCTCACTCCTGCGCTTCACCCACAGCTGGGTACCGTTGGGGGGCTCGGGTCCGACGTAGACGAGGGTGGAGCCGTCGTCGGAGACAGCGGCCGACAGGAAGTCGGTCGGGTTCGTGATCCCCTGGCTGTCGGGCATCACGACCCGGAGAGCCAGAGGGGCGCTCGAGCTCGGCGCCCCCTCCCGCATCGCCATCGACGCGAACGCGATCGTCGCGATCGCGAGCGCACCGGTCGCGGCCGGCCAGAGCCAGCGAGCCACCCCACCACCTCCGGCCCCGGCCCCGGCGGCCCCACCCGCGAGTCCGCCCCAGCGGTAGCCCGGGTCGCCCAGGGCTGCATTGAAATCGCCGATCGTGGCGAAGCGGTCGGCCGGGAGCCGCTGCGTGGCGCGGGCGATCGCCGACGCGACGTTGGCCGGAACCGTCTTGCGCACCTGGGTGACGATTGGGGCGTCGTCGGTGAGGATCTTGGCGAGCACGCCCTGGGCAGACGAGCCGGTGAAGGGGGGCTCGCCCGCGAGCATCTCGAAGGCCACGCAGCCCAGGGAGTACAGGTCACTGCGCGGGTCGGGATCCCGCTCGCCGGTGGCCTGCTCGGGGCTCATGTAGTACGGCGTGCCCAGGCTCAGGCCGGTCTCGGTCAGCCGCCCCCCGCCGGCCTGCTGCACCGCCAGGGCGATGCCGAAGTCCGCGACCTGCGGTTCACCGTCTTCGAGAAGGATGTTCGCCGGCTTGATGTCGCGGTGGATGACGCCGTTGCGGTGCGCGTAGTCGAGCGCGCTGCCCACCTTCCGCACGATGGCGACGGCCTCGTCGACCGGAAGCTGCCCCTCGCGATCGAGCCGATCCCGCAGCGTCTCGCCCGCCATGTAGGGCATGACGTAGTAGAGGAATCCGTCCGCCTCGCCCGAGTCGAAGAGCGGCAGGATGTGCGGATGCTGGAGATTCGCGGTCGTGCGGATCTCGGACAGGAACCGCTCGGCGCCCACGACCGCCGCGAGCTCCGGCCGCAGCACCTTGATCGCGACCTGGCGGTCGTGCTTGAGGTCGCCGGCCAGATACACGGTGGCCATGCCCCCCTGTCCGAGCTCCCGCTCGATCTGGTAGCGATCCGCGAGCGCGGGTCGGAGACGGTCGATGATGTCGGCCATGCGCGGGGGAGCTCTCGGTGGGGGATCCTCAGGGATGGTACGACGCGAGTGCGCGATGCGGGAGGCCGACGCGCCCCGCTACACCGACTCCGGCTCTTCCGGAGCGTCGTCGCCCTTCTCGATCACCTGAATGAACGGCGACGGGCGCCGGTGGAATTTCAGCTCGAACACGTCCGGTCGGGCGTAGTG
>JAHHMJ010000091.1 GCA_018678395.1 Gemmatimonadota bacterium
GGGCGTCAGAACGCCGTCCTCCGTCGGAAGAAGCTGCGTGGCGCCGTCCACATCCAGCGCCTGGCTCTCGGTCCGCCCGACGGCTTCGAAGTCGGGATCGGCATCCGTGCCCTCCAACCGGCGATCGACGAGCACCCGGCGTACCGTTCCGACCTGCTCCAGGTTGCGCTCGAACGAGATGCCGCGCTGCACGTCCATGAGTTCCTCGAGGCGCTCGCGCTTGAGCGACGCCGGTACCGAATCCTCCATCGCGGCCGCCCGGGTCCCGTCTTCGGGCGAGTAGGTGAAGCCTCCCACCCGGTCGAACTGGATCTCCTCGAGCAGATCCACCAGCTCTCGGAAGTCCTCGTCCGTCTCCCCGGGGAAGCCGACGATCACCGTCGTCCGCAGCGTGATGTCGGGCACCGCGTCGCGCAGCCACCGGACCCGCTCCCGGATCGTCGCACGTCGCTCCGGACGACGCATCGCGGTGAGGATCCGGTCCGAGCCGTGCTGGAGCGGCATGTCCAGATAGGGCACGAGCCGGGGACCACGCCCATCCGCACTTTCGGCCGCCAGCAGTTCCACGAGTTCGGGAGTGAGACCGGAGGGGTACATGTAGAACAGCCGGTACCAGTCGACCTCCGTCTCCCGCAACAGGGCCCGCAGCAGGTCGGGCAGCAGCGGGGCGTCCGGATCGCGACGCCGCAGGTCGCGCCCGTACCAGGTCGTATCCTGCGAGATCACGTTGAGCTCACGCACGCCGGCGCGGCCGAGGCTACGCGCCTCGGCGACCAGGGCGTCGAGCGGAGCGGAGCGGTGCAGACCCCGCATCTGGGGGATCGCGCAGAAGGCACAGGTGTGGTCGCACCCCTCGCTCACCTTGAGGAACGAGGTGTGCGGCGTCTCACCCGTCAGTACCCGGAGCGGCCGCTCCATGAGTGGGACGGGTGGCGAATCGTCCGGAAGGAGTCCGCGACCGCGCAGCTCGGGCACGAGCCCCTGCAGCTCCGTCAGCCCCATGAAGAGGTCCACCTCCGGGATCTCCTCCTCGAGTTCGTCCTTGTAGCGCTGCACCATGCACCCGACGGCCACGACGGCCTGAACGTCACCCTCCTCCTTCAGGGCACACGCCTCGAGCAGAGTCTCGATCGACTGCGCCTTCGCCGATTCGATGAAGCCGCAGGTGTTCACGATCACGACGTCGGCCGTGTCGGGTTCGACGCCCACGCGGGCCCCATTGCCCACCAGCGCCGCCATCATGCGCTCCGAATCGACGGTGTTCTTGTCGCAGCCGAGGGTGACCAGCGCAATGCGTGGTCCCCCTTCCGGCCCCTCCGGCGAAGGCTCGAACGACACCGCCTCCACCGAGGGATCGACATCGGGGCGGACCGGGCCCGGCGTCACCGGAAAGACCGGCAACTCCCGAATCCGCGAGACGTCGCCCGCGGGGCCCGACCGCGTCGACGTCGTGGGAAGCTTCATCCGCCCTCCACGACGTCGACACCCTCCGGGAGGTCGAACTCGAAGTGACCGGCCACGAGCTCGGGGTCGAACGCGAAGTTCGCCAGGTGCAGGGTGCGCACCAGCCCGTTCTCGTCGACGATCTCCAGCTTGCGGATGAGCCGCGCCGAGGGGTCCACCCAGACCCGCGCGGATTCGAGTCCCCGCGGCGAGAGGGGGTCGAGCGCGAGCCGCATGGTGGTGACGCCCGCGATCTGCTCGATCTCTTCCGAACGGATGTCGTACTTCGAGGTGGGGTCGTCGAGGAACTCCCGGAAGAAGTCGAGTCCGCCGCGGGACGGATCGACCGGAATCCGGATCACCTGATCGGGATTCAGGCTGCGGTAGTACACCCAGAAGTGGTCACCATCGGCGACGACCTGGTCGCCCTCCGGATCCGAGAAGTCCATACGGAAGAGGTTCGGGCGACGCTGGCACAGGCGTCCGCGGCTGGTGGTCTGGTCGCCGAGGATAGGGTTGTCCAGCACCTGCACGAAATCGGCGCACAGGGTGGTCAGGCCGGCGTAGCGGACCCCCGCGTCCTCGAGCAGGGCGGCGCCCTGTTGCTGGGCGACCAACGGCCCGCCGGCGGCGAGCAGGAGAACTGTGGAGAGGGCGACTCTGAACCGCGACATGGGATCGTCGGAAGGAGGACCGTCCCCGTACGTCGGGAACCGCCTTTGCTACACGGGCATTCAGGCCCCGGGTCCCATCATGCGATCGAGTTCGTCGAGGCTCATGAGGACCTCTCGCGGCCGGGAACCGTCCGGGGGTCCCACCACGCCGGCATCGTGCAGCTGGTCGACGATCCGGGCGGCGCGCCCGTAGCCGATGCTGAGCCGCCGCTGGAGAAGCGATGTGGACCCGCCCTGGTTCTGAATGCAGACCTCGGCGGCCGCCCGGAACAGATCGTCCCAGTCGCCCGCGATCTCGTCGATGACCGAGGACGCTTCGTCCATCTCGTGACGGCGCAACTGTTCGAGAATGTCGATCTCGGCGTGCATGGGGGCCTGGTCGGGCACGTCTTCCCGCTCTTCGGCCCGCTCGCGATACCAGTCGAGCAGGCTGTCCGTGTCCTCGGTCGACAGGTACGCGCCCTGGATGCGCACGGGCTCGCTCTGGCCGGGAGGCAGGAAGAGCATGTCTCCGTTGCCCAGCAGCGCCTCGGCGCCGTTCTGGTCCAGGATGGTGCGCGAATCCGTCTTCGACGCGACCCGGAAGGCGATCCGGGTCGGGAAATTGGCCTTGATCAGCCCGGTGATGACGTTCACCGAGGGACGCTGGGTGGCGACGATCAGGTGGATGCCGATGGCACGGGCCTTCTGTGCGAGCTGCGCCAGCGGACGCTCCACCTCGCTCTGCACCTGCATCATGAGGTCGGCCAACTCGT
>JAHHMJ010000267.1 GCA_018678395.1 Gemmatimonadota bacterium
CGCGTGATGAGGAGCCACGAGATCACCAGCATCAGGACGCCGATGGGCAGGGCCATGACCAGCCACTGTCCGAACGCGATGGATGGTGCGTCCGGGAAGAGGATCTCGAAGATCCGCACGAAGGAGAGGTTGGGCGGTGTGCCCACGAGCGTGGTCAGCCCCCCCACCGAGCAGGCATACGCGATCGCGAGCATGATCCCGACGGTGAACTTGTGCGTGCGCTCGGGACCGAACTTCTCCTCGATCTGCAGCACGATGGCCAGGCCGATGGGCACCATCATCACGGCCGTGGCCGTGTTGGAGATCCACATGGACAGGAAAGCCGCGGCCAGCATGAAGCCGAGCACGATGCGCGCGGGTCCGCCCCCCACCGCGTGGATGATCGTCAGCGCGATACGCCGGTGCAGATTCCACTTCTCCATCGTGAGGCCGATCATGAACCCGCCGATGAAGAGCACGATCGTGCTGTTGAAGTAGACGGGCGCCGTGACCCGGCCCGACAGGATGCCCAGGGTCGGGAAGAGGACCAGGGGGATCAGGGCGGTCGCGAACAGCGGGATCGCATCGCTGACCCACCAGACGGCCATGAGCAGGGCCACCGCCGCCAGTCTGCTCGCCGGTACGTTCGTGACGTCGACGGGCACGACCATGAGGAACGCGAAACAGGCCAGACCCAGCCACAGGCCGATGGTGGCACCTCTTCCGGGGGTCGACCTCTGAATGGCCATGCGGGTTCTGCGGGGGTTGGAGAGCGGCGCCGGGGCAACCTGGCCCGGGATCGGCCTTCAGTCCAGCAGGACCGGGGTCCGTCTGGCCGACCAGGGTGCGACGCCCGGCGGCTCCGGAGGTGAGGGCGGACAGCGCCGAGGAATGAGCTCAGCGAGCTCTCAGCGGTTGGCCTCTCCCACGGCGGCCTTCATCTGATCCACCCACCCCGGAATCACCCGCAGGTAGTGGATCCGGATCTCGTCCGAAGACTGCAGGTAGACGAGGCCCCCGTCCGCGGACGGCGTGTGGGACCAGCCCGGGGTGTCGGACCAGCGCGGATCCGAGAACAGAATCTCCGGAGCGCTCGGGGGCCCTTGGCCGTCGGGGTTCATCTCGACCGTGTAGAATCGTCGGCCGCCGGTGGACTCGGTCTCGGACCCGTCTTCTCCGGACACCCCGTAGAACACGAGGCGGCCGTCGGAGAGCCACCGGCCTTCGCCTCCCTCGTTCGACACCGCGTATCGGCGGTCCAGGTCGGGCCAGGTCTGCAGAATGGTGCGATCGGCTCCCTGCGGCGACCAGGCGATCCATCGTCGATCCGGAGAGATGGCCACGAAGTAGGGATCGATCGGAAGCGTATCGACCCGGGGCGGCGCCGTCCGCGGATCGATCAGCAGGGCAGCGCCTGCCCCCGCCGTGACCCCGAGAAGCAGGGAGTCGGCCGACAGGTAGCTGGATGGCTGGTGGTAGTCGTACCCGTCGCCGGCCGTCAGGAGCTCGATCGGTTCGCTCGTCCCGTCGAGTTCTCGACGCACCAGGGCAAAGCCACCGTCCGGCGCGAGCTTGCGCGTGTAGACGAGGCTCCGACCGTCCGGGCTCCACGCCGGGTAGCTGATGAAGAACCCCTCGTCGATGACTTCGGAGGTACCGGTCCGGAGATCGTACAGCCGCAGTTCGTGCCCCTGAACGGCCTCGACCACGGTCGCCAGTCGAGTCTCGTCGGGGCTCGGTTCGTACCGGAGATGCGCGGCCTCTCCCGTGTTGAGCGGGACCACGCGACCGTCCGCGGTAGCCTCGACCAGCCGTCCGATCTCGGCGTTGCCACCCATCGCGAACACCAGGGTCCCGTCGGGAGTCAGGTCCCATTGCCCGGCTCCGGTATACGCCTCTCGTCGGACGTCGGAGAAGAACGAGACCGACCGCCCGACCGTGCGCGCCTCGGGGTCCTCGATGGGAGCCGCCATCAGGGTGCCGTCGATCGCGAGATACACCAGCCACGCGTCGTCGACCTCCCTGAACTGCGATCCCCGTACCGGGGCACCCGGCTGGCCCGTCGCGGCCGACCGCGTCCAGAATAGAAGGTCCTCGACCGCGTCGGTCGCACGACTGTATGCGAACTTCCAGTCCCCGCCGCCGCACAGGATCTCGGTCTCGTCGGCGCGGAGAGTCGGATACAGGCAGAACTGGACCGCCATGTCGCGCAGAGGCCCGGAGTCCGGATCCGTCCAGCGCAGCATCCGCCCGTCCTGATCCGAATAGACGATGGTGCCGTCTTCCAGCCAGTGCCCTCCGGTCGCCGCGTTCGTCGAGCCGACCACACTCGGGCTCCCCTCTCCGTCGATGCGTGTGACCCGGAGCTCCCCACCCACGAAGAACGCGACTCGAGATCCGTCGGGAGAGATGATCGGGGTTCCGTACGTACCCCGTGTCTCCGGTATCGGGCGGGCCTCCATGGACTCCAGACTGCGGACCCAGAGCTCCTGATGGTCCCCGCGGTCCGCCTCGTAGATCACGAAGCTCCCGTCCGGAGACACCGTCATGGAGGTGAGGAGTCGACCGACCACCATCGGCGCGTCGTGCGGCAGCCCCACGTCTCTGGGCCCCGCGGCTTCTCGGGCCCCGCCGAACATGGCGACCGCGATGGCCCCCACCGCGACCACGGACGCCCCGAGCGCGACCGCCTTCCACAGACCTGCGCCCCCTCGTGCGCCCGCCGAATCCTCCTCCGGCCCGTGCCGATAGGCCGGGTCGTTCAGCGCCTGCGCGAAGGCGTCCGCGGTCGGAAATCGATCGGCCGGGACCTTCTCGAGCGCGCAGCGGATCGCGGCATCCACATTCCCTGGAATCGTCGGGCGCACCGCGGTCGGAGTCACCGGTGCTCCGGCGATGATCTTCCCGAGCACCGCCTGGGCCGACCCACCCGAATAGGGAGGCTCGCCGATCAGCATCTCGTAGAGGACGCACCCGAGCGCATAGACGTCGCTCGGAGGACCGACGTTCTGCTCGCCGGTCGCCTGCTCCGGGCTCATGTAGTACGGCGTCCCGACGCTCAGCCCGGTCTCGGTCAGCCGCCCCCCTCCGGCCGCGCCCAGGGCAAGCGCGATCCCGAAGTCCGCGACAAGCGGCTCTCCGCCCGAGAGGAGAATGTTGGCGGGCTTGATGTCGCGGTGCAGGACGCCCGCCTCGTGGGCCCGACCCAGCGCTGACGCGACCTTCCCGGCCAGCGCGACGGCCTCCGCGACCGGGAGCTGCCCCTCCCGATCGAGCCGATCGCGCAGGGACTCGCCCTCGATGTAGGGCATCGCGTACCACAGCAG
>JAHHMJ010000698.1 GCA_018678395.1 Gemmatimonadota bacterium
GTGTAGATAACCTCGAAACCCGCGTCGCGGAACGCGCTCGCGATGACCTTGGCGCCTCGGTCGTGGCCGTCGAGGCCGGGTTTCGCCACCAATACGCGGATCTTGCGTTCGTCCGTCATGAGCTCCATGGGGTCTCGGGTCCAACGGCCCCGCGGCACGGGGCTCCGCAGCGTTGAAAGATACCGTGCGACGGCGACGTGGCGAACCCCGACGGCCGCACGCAGCCGCACACGACCTTCGACGTGATCAAGGCGTAGTGCGCCGCGTCGCGAGCCAGTCGGGGAGTCGCGCGACGTCGGGGATCCGATCGACGTCGAGACCGCGGTCGGAGTACTGGCCGAACGGCTCGAGCAATAGAGGCCGAAGCCCGGCACCTCGCGCGCCCACCACGTCGACGGCGTACAGGTCCCCGACGTAGAGGCATTCCCGTGCGCGAGGCGCATCACCGCGCTCTGCGAGCCGGTCGAGCGCTTCGTGGAAGATCCGCGCGTCCGGCTTCGCGACTCCGACCAGGTGCGAGTCGACCACGAACTCGAAGTACGGGGCGAGCCCCACCTGTTCGATGAGGCCCGGCATCCGGCCGTCGGCGTTCGACACCACGCCGAGCCGATACCCGTCGTCCAGCAGGCGCTCCAGCGCCGCCGGGGTCTCGGGATCGGTCCGCGTCCACATGTGGTCGCGCTCGTGCTCCGCGAACATGGCCGCGCCCGCCTCTTCCGCACGCTCCAGCGGAATCCCGAGACCGACCATGAGCGTCCCGAAATACTCCCGCCAGGCGTCCGCCTCGGGGGGCGGCTCGGTCTGCGACAGCAGGCCCGTGAGACGCAGACGTGCGTCGCGCTCGGCCGATTCGAACGCATCGACCGGCGCGGACACACCGAACGGAGTCAGGATGTCCAGAGCCCGTGCCGGCTCGACGAAGACGAGGGTGTTGCCCGCGTCGAAGAGAATGGCGCGCAGATCGGAAGGCATTACCCGCCCCCCTCCGCGCCCGCGACCCGCCGCGGTGGACTCGCGCCAAAGCCCCGGGTCGAGGGGTCCCGGGTCGGTTCGGAGACGCTCAAGGGAAGTTGGGACGCACTCTAGAAGAACACCGGCTCCCGGTACGCTCCGAAGACCTCTTCCATGGCGTGGCGGATCTCGAAGAGCGTGCAGTACGCCCGCGCGCAATCGAGAATCTTCGGCACCAGGTTGTCGCCGTCCCGGCAGGCGGCCGTGAGAGCGGCCAGGGTGCGCTCTACCGCATCATCGTCCCGCTGCTCCCGGAGCTCGGCCATGCGGGCGCGCTGGCGCTGCTCGACCTCGGGCCCGATGCGCAGGACGTCGATCTCGACCTTGTCGGACCCGTCCGAGAAGGCGTTGACGCCGACGATCTGCCGCTCACCCTGCTCGACCTCGAGCTGCTGGCGCATGGCCGAGCCCGCGATCCTCTGCTGGAACCAGCCGGCCTCGATGCCCGGCACCACACCGCCCTGCTCCTCGATCTCGGCGAAGAGCGCCTCGGCTTCGGCTTCGAGTTCGTCGGTGAGCGCCTCCACGTAGTACGATCCCGCGAGCGGGTCGGTGGTGTTCGCGACCCCGGTCTCGTGCGCGAGCACCTGCTGGGTCCGCAGCGCGATCCGCACCGCCTTCTCGGTCGGCAGCGCGAGCGTCTCGTCCATGCTGTTCGTGTGCAGGGACTGGGTGCCGCCCAGCACCGCGGCCATCGCCTGGTAGGCGACGCGAACGATGTTGTTCTCAGGCTGCTGCGCGGTCAGCGATACGCCGGCCGTCTGGCAGTGCGTGCGCAGTCGCCAGGAGTCGGGGTTCTTCGCACCGTAGACCTCCTTCATGCGGCGCGCCCAGATGCGGCGGGCGGCGCGGAGCTTGGCGATCTCCTCGAAGAAGTCGTTGTGGACGTCGAAGAAGAAGCTGAGCCGCGGGGCGAAGGCGTCGACGTCCAGCCCACGGGCGATCCCGCGTTCGACGTACTCGAAGCCGTTGCCCAGCGTGAAGGCGAGCTCCTGTCCGGCCGTCGACCCGGCCTCACGGATGTGGTATCCCGAGATCGAGATCGGATTGTACTTCGGCGCGTTCGTGCTGCACCACTCGAACATGTCGACGATGCACCGCAGCGCGGGCTCGGGGGGGTAGAGCCAGGCGTGCTGAGCCTGGTACTCCTTGAGGATGTCGTTCTGGACCGTGCCCCGGAGCTTCGCGGCGTCGACGCCCTTCTTCTCGGCAGCGGCCACGTAGAAGCAGAAGAGGATGATCGCCGGCCCGTTGATCGTCATCGAGACGGACACCTGGTCGAGCGGGATGCCCTCGAAGAGCGTCTCCATGTCGGCCAGGGACGATATCGCGACCCCGCAGACCCCGACCTCGCCGAGCGAGCGCGGGTGATCCGCGTCGTAGCCCATCAGCGTGGGGAAGTCGAAGGCGACGCTCAGCCCCGTCTGCCCGTGCCGGAGCAGGTAGTGGTAACGCTCGTTCGTCTCCTCGGCGGTCGCGAAGCCGGCGAACTGCCGCATCGTCCACAGGCGGGTCCGATACATCGTCGCGTACGGGCCGCGCGTGAACGGGTACTCACCCGGCATTCCCAGCGCCTCGCCGTAGGACTCCTTCCCGGTGTCGAGCGGGGTGTAGAGCGGGCGCACTTCGCGTCCGGAGATGCTCGTGAAGTTCGCGTCGCGCGCCGGCGTCGCCTCGGTGGCCGCCTCCCAGGCGACCAGGCGCTCCCGCAGTTCCCGCAGTTCGGCTTCCTTCCGCGCGACGGCGGCTTCCAGGTCGACGCCGTCGACGATTTCGTGCTCGAGAGTAGACATGCGGAGGCGATCCGTGGAGGGAGGAGCGGCGCGGCTAGACCAGAAGGGAAGATGGTTGCGGAGCAGCCGGAGGGTCAACGCGCCGGCAGCC
This sequence comes from Gemmatimonadota bacterium, assembly GCA_018678395.1. GTDB lineage: Bacteria > Gemmatimonadota > Gemmatimonadetes > Longimicrobiales > Gaopeijiaceae > Gaopeijia. The sequence goes on from JAHHMJ010000698.1 coordinate 2,896, forward strand.
TCCCCCCTCCCTGGTCAAGGACGGATCTCGTCCGGGAACGCCTCAGAACATCCGCCAGTCCACACCCACGTAGGCCGTCAGCACGAACTCCCCCCCGTCCCTCGGTGCCGTCACCGTCAGGGGCGCGAAATCGTCGGCGCCGAACTCCGGGAAGTAGTGCGCTCCGGCCCCGACCCGAAGTCTGGTGCCAGGAGAGAGGGGAATCCGACCCTGGAGGTGCACCGGAACGGACCAGTGCCAGAAGGCGTCCGCATCGCCCGCGTAGCGGTGCAACCCCACGCCTCCGACCAGATCCAGACAGTCGCAGAGGGGTATCTCCAGAGCGGGCCGCACCGACAGTTGGGTGAGTCCGCCGTCGGGATCGATCGCATCGTCGGAGGCGAACGACCAGCGATAGGCGGCCGAGAACCGGAAGCGCGGCCCGTCTCCGGTCGTGGCCACGGACAGGCCGGGACCGATGAACTGCGGGCCGCTCAGGCGATGGATCCACTCCAGGAAGCCACCGAAGTCGAGTTCCTGGGCCGAGGCCGGGGTCGGGACCCCGAGGAGCGCGACGACCGTCGCGATGGCGACCACGTAGAGTCGCTTCATGACCCTCCCCCTTCTGGAGAGTAGCAGGCTCCGCCGTGGGGCTGACGGAGGGCGGGCCCCGCCGACAGGTCTCGGCAACCGGAGTCACCGCCATCGAATCGGACCCGTGTTCGCATAGATACCCGATGGCTGCCGACCGACGCAATCATCTGAGTCGCTCTATCTGCCCCCACACGCGCCGGGAACCGTCGGGGACCCACGGCGCTGAGACGCGGGCGCTCAGCAGGCGGAATCACCGCCGTCGAATCGGTCCGGTGACTCGAACAGGTATCCGCTGGTTCCCATTCGGCGCAGCTCCGGCGGCCCCTCGCCTTCGAACTCCACTGTGGTACGTCGGTCGGGGAAGTAGACGAGCAGCGCGTGGTCCGTTTCCTGAAGCAGGTAGCCCCGCTCGTCGCCGACCCGGACGCGTGGATGCCCTGTGTCGAACACGAGCCGCCACGGGAGCGTCACCGCGAGGACGAGAACGGCCACGAGAGCCCAGGCCGCGGCACGAGCCAGCCTCCCCCGCCCGCCCAGTGCCCCGCGGCGGGCCAGGCTCCCGAACACCCGGTGGCTTCCCACCCCCAGAATCACGATCAGCATCGTCAGCGAGAAGGTGTATGCGTGATGCACGGGTCGGCGCTCGCAGGCGAGCACGGCCGGTTCGGCCTGGCCGATGACCGAGGCCAGGAAATCACGAAACGGCGCGAGCACAACGAACGTGGCCACGACGGCGCCGACGACGAACACGTCGGCGAGCGTCCGGGCTCCGAACCGGCCCCACAGGGCTCTCCAACGTCCACGCGCCCGGCGCGTCAGGCGATCGAGAGTGCGGGCCGCAGGCGGAGCGGTCCGCACCAGAGAGAGGACCAGCCCTCCCAGACTCCTGACGGTCACCAACGCGAGGACGGCGAGGAGGATATAGACGAATTCGGGGATCATCGCCCGAAGCCCCACGGTCATGACGTTGGCGTCGGTGGGGATGTGGTCGGCGGGCACGTCGAGAGCCAGGTCGAAGGCCAGATTCGAGAGCCCTCCCGCCGCCGGAATCAGCACGACGCCGGCGGCGGCCAGACGTGCGAGACCGGGAAGCGTCGTTCGACCCCGCCCACTCCCCGCGATCGGCAAGTCGCCCGAGTCAGGCCCGTCCTCCTCCACCGCGAGACTTCGCTCCAGCGCGAGCAACATTCCGGCTGCGCTCCCGAAACGATCCGCGGGATTCCTGGCCAACGCCTTCTGAAGCACCGCGTCCAGGGCCGGCGGCACCGTCTCCCGGGCCGCGCGGGCATGAGGAGGAGACTCGGTCAGCTTACGGGCCACGACGGCCTGGGCCATCCGGCCCGTGATGGGGGGATCCCCGACCAGCATCTCGTGGAGAACGCACCCGAGCGCGTACAGGTCACACCGGTGATCGACAGGGCCCTGATCGAACACCTGCTCGGGACTCATGTAGAGCGGTGATCCCGGTGAGCCGCCGGCACCGGTCGTGAGTCGATCAGCGGGCAGTTCAGCCAGCAACAGGGCGACCCCGAAGTCCGCGACCACGGCATGTCCGGACTCCAGCATGATGTTGCTCGGCTTGATGTCCCGGTGCACGATCCCGTGTTCGTGGGCGTGACTCAGCGCATCGGCGATCTCCCGGGCGATCCGGACGGCCTCGTCCACCGGCAGTTGCCCTTCCCGATCGAGCCGAGCCCGCAGGGTCTCGTCGCTCTCCTCGATCGACGGCATCACGTAGTAGAGCAGACCGTCGGCCTCTCCGGAGTCCAGGAGAGGAAGGATGTTGGGGTGACGAAGGCCGGCCGTGACCCGGATCTCGCGGAGGAATCGCTGGACCCCGACCGCCGAGGTGAGCTCGGCGTGCAGTACCTTGATCGCCACGGGCCGCCCGTGGCGCAGATCCCACGCGCGCACGACGACGGCCATTCCTCCCCGACCGAGTTCGCCCTCCACGCGGTACCGCTCCCCGAGTGCCGCGTTCAGCCGACCGATGACGTCGAGCATGGGGCGATCCGGTTGAAGACGCGAAGGGGGTCGAGGGTCGGATCTCACCCGAAGAATGGTCCGCGAACGGGAGCCGCGCCAGAAATCCGCCCACGTACCTCGGCCGGGGTCTGGATCGCTCCGCGCCCAGTCCCTACCATGGGGCGTGTTCGCCCCGTCCTGCACCGCCCCGCGCCGCACCCTCTCGTGGTCCGTCCTCGCCGCCCTGGTGTGGACCGCCGCCTGTGATGCCGGCCCCCCGACCTTCGCCGCCGACGTCGCGCCGCTGGTCTACGAGAACTGCGCCGCCTGCCACCGCGACGGCGGACCGGCTCCGTTCACACTCCTCACGTACGACGACGTCGCGGCGGAAGCAGAGGCGATCGCCCGCGCCACGAGCCGCCGGTACATGCCCCCGTGGCTCCCCGAGAACACCGACGTCGCCTTCGCCGGACACCGCGGGCTGACCGACGACCAGATCGCCCTGCTTTCGGCGTGGGCCGAGGCCGGCGCACCGGCGGGCGACCTCTCACGGGCACCCGAAGCTCCGGCGTGGCCCAGCGGCTGGGCCCTCGGTGAGCCGGACCTGGTCGTGACCATGGACGCGCCCTTCGACGTCCCGGCGGGCGGCGGCGACCTCTTCCACAACTTCGTCATCCCGGTGCCGATCGACGGCACACGCTACGTCCGCGGTATGGAGCTCGACCCGGGCAACACGGCCGTGGTGCACCACGCCGTCGTGAGCGTCGACGCCACACCGTCGTCGCGCGCGGAGGATGCGCGCACCCCCGGACAGGGCTACCCGGGGATGGTGTCCACGAGTCGCGCCTTGGCGGCGGGGGGGTTCTTCGTGGGATGGACGCCGGGCCGGATCCCGACCTTCAACCCACCGGGTCTGGCCTGGACGCTCGAGCCGGGAACCGATCTGGTCGTCCAGCTGCATCTGCGGCCGATCGACGTAGAACAGACGGTGCAGGCACGGGTGGCCTTCTACTTCACGGACGAGCCGCCAGCGGCGACACCCGTGGTGGTTCGCCTCGGGGGGCAGTCGATCGACATCCCCCCGGGTGAGGCGAACTACGTCGTGCGCGACTCGCTCGAGCTGCCGGTCGCGGTCGATGCGTTGGCGATCTACCCGCATGCCCACTACATCGGCAAGTCGATGGACGTGCGGGCCGAACTCCCCTTCGATGACGGCGAACTTCACCTGCTGTCGATCCCCGAGTGGGACTTCAACTGGCAGGATGCCTACTCGTTCGCCGAGGCCGTCGAGCTCCCGGCGGGAACGGAGCTGCGCCTCCACTACACCTTCGACAACAGCGCCGACAACCCGGCCAACCCGTTCGACCCGCCGCGACGCGTCGTGTACGGACGGCACTCGAGCGACGAGATGGCCGAGCTGCACCTCCAGGTGATTCCCCGCGAACCGGATCAGCTCGAGACGTTGCGCCGGACGCTCGCCCTCAAGGCCGAGCGGGCGCAGGTCGAGGGATGGCGTCACATGCTCTCGCTCGACCCCGAGGACGCCGAGGCCCACTTCGGCCTGGGTACGCTGGCCCAGCGAGACGGCGACCTGGCCGAGGCGGAGCGCCGCTACCTGCGCGCCGTCACCCGGCGTCCCGACTTCGCACAGGCCCAGTACAACCTGGGTCTGGTGCGGGAGGAGCTCGGTCGGGCTCAGGGCGCGCTCCAGGCGTACCGCGCGGCCGTCGTCGCCTTCCCGGCCTACGTGCCCGCTCAGAACAATCTCGGCGCGCTGCTGGCGTCGCGAGGTGAGCCGGAGGCGGCGGAGGTCGCCTTCCGTGCGATCCTGGACGCCGATCCCGAGCAGCCCGACGCGCTCAACAACCTGGGCAACGTCC
>JAHHMJ010000260.1 GCA_018678395.1 Gemmatimonadota bacterium
CCCCGATGCGCGGCCCGTGTCATCGCCGGTGCTCCACGATCGCCCGACTCGCCGCCCCGTGCACCTCGATCAGCCCGCCTCGGGCCGGGGGCGGAGGCCCGTCCTGAAGACCTGCGCGGGCTCGGGCTCGGCGACCCGCGGCGGGACGCGGACCTCGAAGGGCGGTTCTGCCGGCGACGGAGACGGTACGGCGACCGCATCGTCGCGTTCGGGTGCCACGAACCACCGACGGAAGAAGGTCGTGAAGTCGTCGACCAGCGAGTACATCACGGGCACGAGAACCAGGGTCAGGAAGGTCGCGAAGATGATCCCCACGATGACCGCGACGGCCATCGGGCCCCACCAGGCGGCCTGCTCTCCACCCCAGAACAGCTCGGGCTGGAGGGCGGTATACAGACCGAAGAAGTCGAAGTTGAGGCCGACGGCCAGCGGCACCAGCCCCAGTGCGGTCGTCGTCGCGGTGAGCACCACCGGTCGGAAGCGCGTCTTGCCGCCCTGGACCAGCGCCTCGCGCCGGTCCATCGCATCACGTTCGCGCAGGATGTCGATGTAATCGATCAGTACGATCGCGTTGTTCACGACGATGCCCGCGAGCGAGATGATCCCGACGCCGGTCATGATCACCCCGAACGGCATGCGGAAGACCATCAGGCCCATGAAGACCCCGATCGTCGACATCATGACCGACGTCATGATGATGAAGGGCTTCACGACCGAGTTGAACTGACTGATCAGGATGAAGGCGATCAGCAGCAACGCGGTGAAGAAGGCGGCACCGAGGAAGTCCTGCGCCTCACCCTGCTCTTCCTGCTGCCCGGTGTAGGCGATCGTGTAGCCGGGCGGGAGCTCGTCCGCGACGAAGGGCGCGAGCACCTCCTGAACCTCGACGAGCACCGCATTGCTGTTCAGGCCCGCTGCGACGTCCGACGAGATGGTGGCCATCCGCTCCTGGTCCTTCCGCCGAATGGTGCCGTACCCCTCGCCGACCTGCCAGTCCGCGACCGAGAGGAGCGGGATCTGACGGCCGCCGTCGGCCATCACCGTCAGTTCCGAAAGCTGTGCCAGGTTGTCCCGGTATTCCGGCGCCAGCCGGACGATGATGTCGTACTCGTCCGTGCCCGTGCGGTACTTCGCGGCTTCGACACCCTGGATCGCACCACGGACCGCACGCCCCACGTCGGACGTCGACAGCTCGTACAACGCGGCCTTCTCGCGGTCCACCTCGATGGACAGCTCCGGACGGGCGGCGTCGAGGTCGCTCTCGAGGCCGACCAGCTGCGAGCTGATGGCGTCGTTGCGGAGGATCTCCAGCACGCGGTCGCTCAGAGCCTTGAGCTGCTCGGGATCCTCGCCGACCACCTCGATGTTCACCGGGGCACCCGATTGCACGCCTTCCTGCAACTGCTCGACCGTGACCTCCGCACCCGCGATCTCGGTCCCGATGTTGGACTGCATCCACGCCAGCGTCTCGAAGGCGTCGGCCCCCCGATCCTGGAAGTCGACGTAGCTCAGCGTGACCCGGCCCGCGTTGGGTCCCGACGGTCCACCCTGGCCCATGTCCATGCCGCCACCACCGCCCCCGCCGCTGACCGCCACGGAGCTCTTCCAGTCCGTACGCCCCGGCACGGACATGAGCTCACCCTCGAGGCGGGACACGAGATCGTCCGTGGCCCCGGCCCGGGTACCGATCGGAAGCTCGACGTCCACGAAGACCTGCTTGGGCGGGATGTCCTCCGGGAAATACTCGATGCCCGAGTTGAACCGCGTGAAGGCCATCACCGTGACCGCCAGGACCGCGACGGACGAGCCCACGATGATCAACCGATGATCGAGGGCCCAGCGGAGTTGCGTCTCGTAGCGATCCAGCATCTGCGGCACCCACCGCTCCTGGAACACGTGCGAGGCCCGCGCGAGCACGAAGTGGTACAGCGCCCACGCACCCACCGCGGTACCCGCCAGGAGCACCGCGGTCAGGACGTTGCTCCCGGCGATGGCGAGGAGAACGACCGCCGTCCCCCCGAAGAGCGACCAGCGGGCCGCCGGGGTGAGCGGCTTTCGCGGCTCGCCCTCCACCCGCATGAACATCGCGCACAGCACCGGCACGATGACGAGCGCCACGAACAGAGAACTCGAGAGGGTGACCATGAGCGTCTTGGGCAGATAGCCCATGAACTCACCGGTGATCCCCGGCCAGAACAGCAGCGGCGCGAAGGCCGCGAGCGTCGTGGCCGTCGACGCGATCACCGGCACGGCGACCTCGCCCGTGGCCTTCTTCGCCGCCCAGCCGCTCTCCCACCCCTCTTCCATGTAGCGGTAGATGTTCTCGACCACGACGATCGCGTTGTCGACCAGCATCCCCAGCGCCAGGATGAGGCTGAAGAGCACGACCATGTTCATGCTCACGCCCATCAGCTTGAGGACGATGAAGCTCAGCAGCATCGACGACGGGATCGAGACCGCGACGAACCCCGAGTTCGCGAGCCCCAGGAAGAAGAGAAGGACCGCCACGATCAGGATCAGGCCGGAGATGATGTTGTTCTCCAGCGAACTCACCATCATTTCGATGTCGGTGGATTGATCCGACGTGATCTTCACCACGGTGGACGGCGGGAAGAGCGGCTCGAACTCGTCGATGGCCTCCTTCACCGACTCCGACGTGGCGATGATGTTCTGGCCCGATCGCTTGATGACGTCGAGCGTGATCACGGGAGCCCCGTCGAGTCGCGCGTAGCTGTCGCGCTCCGCGAAGCCGAAGTCGACCGAGGCGACGTCCCGTACGTAGACCGGCCGACCGCTCTCGGCGGTCACCACCAGGTCTTCGATGAGCGTGGGGTCCTCGAACTCGCCGTCCACACGCACCAGGTACTTCGACCGCCCGACGTCGATGGAGCCGCCGGGGATGTTCACGTTCTCGGCGGCGATCGCGTCGATGACGTCGCTGATCGCCAGGCCGTAGAACTTGAGGCGCGGCAAGTCGACGTCGACCTGGACCTCACGCTCGAGACCACCGCGCACGTCCACACGCAGGACTTCGGAAATCGACTCGAGGCGATCCTGGAGGTCGTCGGCGATGTCCTTCAGGCGCACGAGACCGTAGTCGCCCGACAGATTCACCTGCATGATGGGGACTTCCGAGAAGTCGAACTCGGACACGCTGGGTTCTTCGGCCTCGTCGGGCAGCTCGGGGCGCGCGAGGTCGACCTTTTCCCGGACTTTCTGGAGGGCGTCCTCCATGTCGACGTTGGTCTCGAACTCGGCGACCACGCTCGAGAAGCCCTCGGTCGAGGACGACGTCAGCTCCTTGATGTCCGAGATGGTGCTGAGCTCGTCCTCGATCGGACGGCTGATCAGCGACTCCATGTCGGCGGGCGACACCCCCGGATAGATCGTGGTCACCCCGATCATGGGGACTTCGATCTCGGGGAACGACTCCTTGGGGGTCGTCTGGTAGGAGAGGAGCCCCATGATCGCGATGATGACGAGCAGCACGACCATACTGGTCCGATGATCCACGGCGAACGAGGTCGGCGCGAACTCCTTGAACCGCAGCAGGAATCCGGGATCGTCCAGCGGCAGCTCGTCCGCCGGCCGCTTCCGTCCCGCCTCACGATCCGTCATCGGTCACCTCCGCTTCCCACGATGCGCACACGATCACCGTTCGCGACCTGCTGCTGACCCACCGTGACCAGGCGATCGCCCGGGGCGAGGCCGGCTTCGATCACCACCCGGTTCTCCTGCGTGGCACCCAGCTGCACGGCGCGGCTTCGGGCCACGAGCCCACCGTCGACCTCCTCGACCACGAAGACGACGTAGCCGTCCTCCTTGCGGACGACGGCGTCCTGGTCCGCGACGACAGCGTCCGGGAACGTGCGTCGCACGACCTCGATGTTCGCGACCATCTCGGGCTTCACCAGCCCACCCGGGTTCGGCAGGGTGAGTTCGACCGGGTAGGTCCGCGACCGCGCGTCGACGGCGTTCCCGGCGAACCCGACTCGCCCATCCCACACTTCTTCGGGCAGCACGTCGAAGGTGACTCGGGCCGATGCGCCGGTGCGCACATCCGCCGCATACCGCTCGGGCACGCCACCCACGACCTTGATCGGGTTCAGGTCGACGATGCGGGCGACCATCGTGCCCGGGTTCACCAACGTCCCGAGTTCGACCATGCGATCGTCGAGAACGCCCTCGATCGGAGCGGTCACGACCGTCCTCTCCAGCCGGCGCTCCAGCGACGCGAGACCGGCGGCGGCCTGTTCGGCGCCGTACCGGGCTTCGAGGTACGCGAGCTCCGAGCCGACCTGGTCCTCCTCCCACAGGCGCTTGCGGCGCTCCCAGGTCTCCCGGGCGAGCGCGGCCCGGGCGCGCGCCTCGTCCACCTGCGCCCTCAGCAGGCGATCGTCGATCCGCAGCAGCGAATCCCCCGCCGCGACTCGGGCGCCCTTGTCGCGGAAGATCTCGACCACGGTGCCGCTCTCTTCGGCGGACACCACGACGTCCCGGTAGGCCTCGACCGTGCCGGTGACCCGGACGCTCTCGACGAATTCCTCCACGCCGACTGGGGTGCCCTCGACAACATGGCGGTCGACGATCCGGCGGCGATGTCGATCGTCGACGGGCTCGCACGCCGATTCGACGTCTTCTCGCTCCCACGCATCGTCTACCGGGCGCACAACGCCACCGACTGGCGTGTTCGGGCGAATGCCATGGCGGCGCTTCGCGACATGGGACTCGGGGCCTCACGGCTCGGTGCGCTGCTCGAGGGGCTGGACGACCCGTCACCGCACGTCCGGGCCCAGGCGGCGGCCTCGCTCGCCACCTCCCCGCCGGACGACGACGTGCGTTTCTGGTTGATCGATTGGGTCGATCGCCGGCCCCGGGATCTCATGGCGCTGGGCCCCGTCCTGGGGCTGCTCGCGCAGGTGGGCGAGGAGGATCTCGTTCTCGGGTGGATCGACGAGCTCGCGCCGGACGACGAGCGCGCGTGGACCGCCGTGGCGATTCCCGCCCTGGAGGAGCTGCCGGGTGAGGGGGCGATCGAAGCCCTGCTGGACATCGCCGGATCCTCCAACCCTCGCATCGCACGTCCGGCCGCCTCGGCCCTGGAGGAGCGCCTCGCGGTGAGCCTGCGGGTCACCTCCCCCGCCACGCTCGTCGAGGTCCTCGAGCGTGCCGTGCGCGAAGCGGACGCTCGCGTCGTCGCCGGCCTCGCGCGGCAGCTGGCCGCCTCCGGCTTCGTCGCGGCGGGTGGGCGGGAACGCCTCGTGTCGCTGGCTGCCGAGGCCGACGGCCGGCGGCGGTCCGCAGCGGTTCGAGCGCTGGCGGACGTGGGGGCGCTGGATCTTCTTCCCGCGCCGCTCCGCGATCTCTCCGAGCCCGAGGCGGACGATGCGGGCAGCGCGACGGCGTCAGGGGCCCCGGCCCGGGTCGACTGGGGCGCCCTGGATGCGCTCGGCAGTCGGCCCCGCTGGGTGATCGATACCGATCGCGGACGCGTCGTCGTCGCGCTGGCGGCCGACCAGGCGCCGCTGACGGTGCAGCGCCTGTCCGACCTCGCGGCAGCGGGACGGTTCGCCGGCGTCCCCTTCCATCGGGTGGTGCCGAACTTCGTGGTTCAGGGCGGGGACCTGAGTCGCGGGTCGGAGGGGGGCCCAGCGGCGGGACGCCTGTCGAGCGA
>JAHHMJ010000038.1 GCA_018678395.1 Gemmatimonadota bacterium
CCGGTCGACTGCCCACCACGCCCGCTAGCGTCACTATGAACAGCGCCGGCCCTGCGCCCCAGCACCGGCTCCCAGCCGCCCGCCACGCCATCCTCCCTCCTCACGGAAGACGCCCCTCCACCCCGACACCACGATGGGCCAACAACGTCTCGCACACAACCCGCCATTCTGCACTTGTCGATCTTTGCACGATGCGAGACGCGGCGTTTCGGTGGCGGCACGTCTTCTGCAGCTTGTATGCATGAGTGAGCGCGACATCGCCGTCGTCCTGCCCTGCTACGGGCAGGCGCATTTTCTCGCCGACGCGGTGGAGAGCCTCCGGGCCCAGACCCTGCCGCCCGCCGAGATCCTGGTGGTCGACGACGGCTCTCCCGACGACGTGCCGGCGGCCGTCGCAGGCTTCCCGGAGGTCCGGGTCGTGCGACAGGAGAACCGCGGGCTCTCGGGTGCGCGCAACCGGGGCCTGGCCGAGACGACGGCACCCTTCGTTCACTTCCTCGACGCCGACGACACGCTCCGCCCGCACGCCCTCGAGACGCTGCGATCGTGGATGATCGCACGCCCCGAGGCCGCACTCGCCTGGGGATTCAATCAGCCGTACAACGACGACGGCCGGCCCATCGGCTGGGGCGCCACGAGCTTCGACGGCGTTCCCGGGTACGCGGCCCTGCTCGAGCAGAACGTGGTGGGCGCCCCCGTCGGCGCTCTCTTTCGACGCGAGCCTCTGGAGTCGGTGGGAGGCTTCGCCGAGGACCTCGACGCCTGTGAGGACTGGGAGCTGTATCTCCGGCTCGCGCGCCTGCACTCGATCGGCTGCGTGGGCGTCCTTCTCGCCGACTACCGCCACCACGGGAGCAACATGTCGACGAAGAACGCGCTCATGTACGCGTCCGCATGCGAGGTCCTGGCCCGACAGGAGCGCTGGGTGCGAGGCCGGTCCGAGTGGGAGGCGGCACTGGCCCGGGGACGACGCCACGTCGAGGTCCGCTACGGCTTCCCGGCCCGTATCGACCACCTGCGCGCGTTGACCGACGCCGGCCGCTGGGCCGATGCCGCCGTGCAGGGCGCCCGGCTGGCGATCCGGTTTCCGGGGGCCGTCATCGGGGCGCTCCTGGACCGGGGCCGTCGCGGCTGAGCGCGGGCGCGTCGTCCGCGGACGGACCGGCCTCGCGGCCCAGCAGCTCGACCGCCGGGGCAGCCTCCATCTCCGGCGTCGGTACGCCGAGCAGCGCGCCGAAGGTCGGAGCCAACTCGAGAATCGACAGGGTCCGCTCCACGGCTCCCGGCCGCAGCCCCGGACCCGCGAGCAGGACCATCCCATCGGGCCGGTGCTCGCCCGTACGGCAGTAATCGTTCTGCGCCGCGACCCGACCCACATGCGGCGATTCGACCTCCCAGACGGACTCCGCTCCGGCGCCGACCGCGGTCGTGCCGCGGGCCGGGGTCATCCTCCACTCGACGAGGAGGTCGGGGAGGTGGTCGAGTCGCGGCCCCTGAAACAGGTCCCGCGTGCGCACGGTGCGGGCGACCGCGCGCTCACCGGTGCGTGGATCGACCAGCGCCTCGAGCTCTGCGCGGAGTTCGGCGACGAACGCGTCGGCTTCCGGCCCGGGCTCGAGCGTCCCGGCCGACTCCCGCCCCTTCAGGTTGAGGCGGATCGCCGAGAACGGTGGTCCCGTTCCGAGGCCCACGGTGAACGCCCGGGTTCGCGAGGGATCGAGGTCGAGCGGAGATCCGACACCCCGGCTCTGATTCGCCCTCTGGCGCCAGTCGTAGATCCGGCCGCGCAGCCCCCCGGGGACCAGCGCTCGGTAGAGCGATCGAAGCACGCCGTCCGAACCCGCTGCCCCGTCCCCCGACGCTGCGGTCGCGGCGCTCTGGGGGGTCTCGTACCCGAGCCGGACCAGGACCTCGCGCAGCAGGAGCGAATGGCCCCCCGCCGCGCCCATCCCGTGCAGATCGACCAGCGCGACGGTCGTGTCCGGGCCGACGGCATCCACGATCTCGCCGACGGCCTCGTCGACGGCTCGGTAGACCCGCCGCACCAGGTCCGGTCCTTCGGGATCCCAACCGGGGTGTCGGGGATCGTGGGTGTGCCAGAGCTGATGGCCCGCGCAGTGCGTCTCGCTGAAGACCTGGATGGTGAACCCCCACTCCGGATACCGGTCGAAGAGGTCGACCGTCCACTTCGCTCGCAGGCCGGCACCTCGCACCAGCTGGTCGGCGAAGGCCTCCAGCTCCGCGGGCGATCGCACCGCGTCGCAGTGGGGCGGCGCCGGATGGGGCCCGTAGCGAGAGCGCAGCTCGGCCTCCCACGAGGCCGGTGAGGCCCCGTACCCGAAGACGGCGTCGTGGACTCCCCACTCCATCACCTGGACCCCCCGGCGCTCGGCATTCATGCCGGTGAGCGGCACGTCCAGGACCAGCAC
>JAHHMJ010000220.1 GCA_018678395.1 Gemmatimonadota bacterium
CGGCTGGCCGGCGCTCCCTTCGTGAAGGTCGAGGCCAGCAAGTTCACCGAGGTCGGCTACGTCGGCCGGGACGTGGAGAGCATGATCCGCGATCTCGTCGACATGGCGATCAACATGGTGCGCGCCGAGCGCGAGGACGAGGTGGCCGAGGTTGCCGACTCGCGGGTCGAGGAGCGGCTGCTGGACCTGCTCTTCCCGGCTTCCGGGGGAGACGAGGCCGCGGCGGGGCCCGACGCCGGCACCGGCGAGCCCTTGCGTCCACTTTTCGTGGCGGGGCCCGGTGGGGTGGAGGCCCCGGTGCCGGGCGCGGCCGGAGAGACTCGCGACGAAGTCGAGAGTCGGCGGGCGCGCACCCGCGAAAAGCTCCGGGCGCTGCTCCGCGACGGGAAACTGGAGGATCGCGAGGTCGAGGTCGAGGTGTCCCAGTCCCCCAGCCTCGACGGCATGATGGTGCCGATGGGCGGCGAGGGGATGGACTACAACTTCACGGAAATGCTCCAGGACATGCTGCCGAAGAAGACCAAGCGGCGGCAGATGACGGTGGCCGAGGCGCGCCGGATCCTCTTCCAGGACGAGCTCGACAAGCTGGTCGACATGGACGAGGTCGTGAACGAGGCGCTCAATCGCAGCGAGGACATGGGGATGGTCTTCCTGGACGAGATCGACAAGATCGCCGGGGAACGAGGCGCCGCCGGGCCCGACGTCAGCCGGGAGGGTGTCCAGCGCGACCTCCTTCCGATCGTCGAGGGATCGACGGTGACGACCAAGTACGGGATCGTGCGCACCGACCACATCCTCTTCATCGCGGCCGGCGCGTTCCACGTATCCAAGCCCAGCGATCTGATCCCGGAACTCCAGGGCCGTTTCCCGATCCGGGTCGAGCTCACCTCGCTGGACGAAGCCGACTTCGTGCGCATCCTGAAGGAGCCGCGCAATGCGCTCCTGAACCAGTACCGGGCGCTGGTCGAGACCGAGGGAGCCAAGCTGGAGTTCACGGACGAGGGTGTCCTCGAGATCGCCCGGATCGCCGCCGAGCTCAACACGCGTATGGAGAACATCGGTGCCCGCCGGCTGCAGACGGTCATGACGACCCTGCTCGAGGAGGTCCTCTTCGATCTGCCCGACGGGGACAAGGGCACGGTACGCGTGGACCCGGAGTTCGTGAACCGGCATCTCGACGCCATCGTCGACGACGAGGATCTGCGCCGCTACATCCTCTGACCTTCCACTTCTCGAGACTCCACTCGCAGCGACCACGCGGAGAATCCTGAATGCTCGACCGCTCCAAGCGCGATTTTCTGACCCTGCGCGACCTCTCCCGCTCGGAACTCGTGGCGCTGATCCAACGCGCGGGTCGTCTGAAGCGCGGTGAGGAGTCCGGCACTCCGCTGAACGGGGCGTCGCTCGCCATGATCTTCCGCAAGAGCTCGACGCGCACGCGCGTCTCGTTCGAGGTGGGGATGGCGCAGCTCGGCGGTCATGCGGTCTTTCTCTCGGACACGACGAGCCAGATGGGGCGTGGCGAGAGCGTGCACGATACGGCGCACGTGCTCTCGGGGTACGTGGACGGGATCATGATCCGGACCTTCGCGCAGGAGGAGGTCGAAGAACTGGCCCGCCACGCGTCGGTGCCGGTGATCAACGGCCTGACCGACCAGTACCATCCCTGTCAGCTTCTGGCCGATCTTCAGACGATGGCCGAAGCGTTCGGTGACGCATGGACGTCGGCTCCCGTGGCCTGGATCGGCGACGGCAACAACATGGCGCACTCCTGGATCAACGCCGCGGCGATCCTGGGATTCGAGCTGCGTCTGGCATGCCCCGCAGGGTACGATCCCGATCCCGAACTGGTCGCGCGGGCCCGGTCCGCAACGACGGTCGTGACGACGCGCGATCCCGCCGAGGCCGTCGCGGGAGCTCGGGTCGTGACCACCGACGTCTGGGCATCGATGGGCCAGGAAGGTGAGGCCGCGGCCCGGGAAGAGGCCTTCGCGGGCTTCTGCGTGGACGAGGCCCTGATGTCGCGCGCGGCCGACGATGCGATCTTCCTGCATTGCCTGCCCGCGCACCGGGGCGAGGAGGTCACGGCGGGGGTCATCGACGGCCGCTGGTCTCGGGTCTTCGACGAGGCCGAGAATCGGCTCCACGCCCAGAAGGCCCTCATGCTGCACCTGCTCGCTCCCCCCTCGCGCAACCGCTGACGCCGGAGTTCGTAACCATGACCGAATCGTCCCTCTCCCGCACGCCGCTCCACGACGAGCACGTCGCTCTCCACGGGAAGATGGTGCCGTTCGCGGGCTTTTCGATGCCCGTCCAGTATCCGCTGGGCATCACCGGCGAGCATCGGGCGGTGCGTTCGGCGGCCGGGCTCTTCGACGTGAGTCACATGGGCGAGTTCGAGGTGGCCGGGCCGGATGCCCTCGCGCTCGTACAACGGGTCACGATCAACGACGCCGCGCGCGTGGAGGTCGGGCAGGCCCAGTATTCCGCGATGGTGAATGAGCGCGGAGGCATCCTCGATGACCTCATCATCTACCGGCGGGCAGACCGTTGGATGCTGGTGGTGAACGCCTCCAATCGCGAGAAGGACTGGGCCTGGGTCGTTCGTCACGCCGAGGACTTCGATGTCGAGCTGTCCGATCGCTCCGACGAGATCGCACTGTTGGCACTTCAGGGGCCGGGGGCTCGAGCCATCCTGCAGCGGCTCACCGACACGGACCTCGACGGTGTCGGGTACTACCGGTTCGCCGAGGGGTCGGTGGCGGGCGCGGAAGGGATCCTGAGCGGGACCGGCTATACGGGGGAGGACGGCTTCGAGCTGTATCTCCCGGCGGAGTCCGCCGTGTCCGTGTGGCGCGCGCTGTTGGCCGAGGGGGAGGCCGACGGATTGGTTCCCGCCGGTCTGGGCGCGCGGGATTCGCTCCGTCTCGAGATGGGATACGCGCTCTACGGCAACGACCTCGACGAGGACCACACTCCGCTCGAGGCCGGGTTGGGTTGGATCACCAAGCTCGACCAGGAGGGGGGCTTCGTCGGCAGGGAGGCGCTGGCTGCCCAGAAGGCGGCGGGCGTGGAGAGACGGCTGGTGGGCCTGAAGCTCGAGGCGCGCGGCTTTCCCCGGCCCGGCTACGACATCGTCCACGGGGGCGAGGCGGTCGGTCGGGTCACCAGCGGTACGCTGAGCCCGATGCTCGGACAGGGCGTCGCCATGGGATACGTTCCGATCGCGCTGGCGAAGGCGGGTACGGAGTTGGCGATCGACATCCGGGGCCGAGCGATCGCAGCGATCGTGCAGCGTCCGCCGTTCTACACCGAAGGATCGATCCGCCGGTGAGGAGGCCGCCCGTGGTTCGCGCCGCAGGCTGCGCCCCCGGTGGCGGGTCAGGCGGCACCGCCGATGTCGGGGGCTCGTGATGCGGCTTGGGATCCTGACGGTGAGCGACGCCTGCTCGGCCGGTGAACGCGAGGATCGGAGTGGGGCGCTGCTCCTGGAGTGGGCCGAGCGAGAGGGGTTCGACGTGACGGAGCGGGCCGTCGTGCCCGACGAAGCGCTCACGATCACGAGGATGCTGCTGAGGTGGGCCGACAGCGGGGCGGTCGACGCGATCTTCACCACCGGCGGAACCGGCTTCGGGCCGCGCGACGTGACGCCCGAGGCGACCCGTCCGGTGCTGGACCGCGAAGCGACGGGGCTTGCGGAGCGCATCCGTCGCTACGGCGAGAGTTCCACCCCGTTCGCCCCGTTGTCTCGCGGGCTGGTCGGGGAGCGGTCGGGCGTGTTCATCGTGAACCTCCCGGGGAGCCCCGGCGGCGTTCGCGACGGCATCGGGGTGCTCGGACCTCTGGTGACGCATGCGGTCGCGCTCCTGGCCGGCGAGCGGCCGTCTCACGGCCCACCCGCGGGGGCCGCACAGAGGGACGAAGGCGCATGAGCGAGATCCTCGTTTCGACCCACGATCTGCCGCGGGCCGGCGCCCTGCGTACGGCGTTCCGCGAGGCGGGCTTCGGTGTGGAGCTGGTGACACCGGACGAGGACTTCGAACGGTACGACGAAGCGCTGCTGCTCGTGGTTACCGGCGGGCTCGGCCCAGGGGTCGAGGGCCCGGGGGGCACCCTCGAGGTGGAGGGCGACACGGTGCACCGCGCCCGTGCGACCCTCGGGATTCCGGCGCTCGCCTACGCCCCCGCTGCCCGCGGCCGGGAGCCTGCAGGGGTCATGGAGGTCTTCCCCCCGTCGGTGCGGGCCGACGAGGTGGCCCTGGTCGGTGGTCGGCTCGCCGAACGCGTCCGGCTCCAGGCGGTCACGGGCATCGTCGGCGAGACCGACGCGATGCACGAGGTGCTCGAGCGTGTGGTCCAGATCGCCCCCGTATCGTCCACCGTGCTCGTGACCGGCGAGTCGGGGACGGGCAAGGAGCTGGTCGCTCGGGGGCTCCACGCCCTCTCCCCCCGTCGCCACAAGCCGTTCATCGCGGTCAACGTCGCGGCGTTGCCGGACACCCTGCTCGAAAGCGAGCTGTTCGGCCACGAGAAGGGTGCGTTCACCGGGGCGATCGACGCGCGCAAGGGGCTGTTCGAACTGGCGGACGGGGGGACGATTTTCCTCGACGAGATCGGCGAGATGCCACTCGCCACCCAGACGAAGCTCCTCCGGGTGCTGGAGCAGCGGGAGTTCCTGCGCGTAGGAGGAGAGCGGCCCATCCATGTCGATGTGCGCATCGTCGCCGCGACCAACCAGGACCTGCGGCAGCTCGTCACGCTGCGTGAGTTCCGGCAGGACCTGTACTACCGGCTCAACGTGCTGCACATCGAGCTGCCCCCGCTCCGGGAGCGGCGGGCCGACATCCCCCGGCTGGTGCGTCGGTTCAGCCAGGAGGTCACCGAGCGCCTCGACCGGCCGTTCTCCGGGATCTCGGACGAGGCGATGGAGATTCTCGCCCAGCACGACTGGCCGGGGAACGTTCGCGAGCTGCGGAACCTCGTCGAGAGCATGGTCGTGCTGGCCCCGGGCGAGCGCATTCAGCCAAAGGACATCCCGGATGAGATCCGCAGCCCTCGGCGCGAGACCGCCGGCCTGCTGCCGGCGCCGATCCCGCGAGGGGGTCGGCAGGGTACGGAGGGCCTCCGGCCGCAGCTGGAGTTCATCTTCCGCACGCTGGTCGACATGCGGGTCGATCTCGACGATCTGCGCCGCGACTTCGAGGCATGGCGCGAAGACCTGCCCCGTCTGCGCGGGCGCGGCGAGGTCGGGCTCCTCCCCGGAGCCACGGGCGGGGGTGCGTCGAGAGCCGAACGGCCGGCGGACCGCTACGACATCGTGGACGTCTGGCCCGAGGTGGAGCCCCCGGGCGTTGAGGCCGGCGCCGAGTACGTCCCTTCGGCCGCTGACGACGTCGAGAACGGCGGGCTCGAACACCGACCCGAGGTGACCGGACCGGTGCTCGAAGGCGCCGGCGCCGAGGGGGTGGTGGTGTACCGCCCCGGGATGACGATGGAGGATCTCGAACGGGAGGCGATCGCGTCGGCGCTCGCCTCGGTCGACGGGAATCGCCGCAAGGCCGCCGAACTTCTTCAGATCGGCGAGCGCACCCTCTACCGGAAGATCAAGAAGTTCGGTCTGGAGATCTGAGATCGTCCGCCGCCCGCGCGAGCCCGTACCCGCGCACGCTCGGCGTCGAGGCGCGGCAGCACGTCGCTCCAGGACCGCGAGCGCGAATTCCCGAACAGGATCACCATGTCGAGCGACGGGTCGACGCCCGACGGGAAGCGGTATACCGCTCGCTCGACGGACCGCTGACGCAGCGGACCCGCTCCCCATCCGGGCGTGAGGGGCTCGATCGCTTCGGCCCGGTGCACGATACCGCGGGACTCGATCCGTACGTTGCGGGGCTCGAACTCCGCGCCGCCGGGCGCCTCGGTCAGCACCGTGACCAGAAAGACTCGTCCTCCGGGGCCGGCGCGATCCCCCAGCCTCGACAACCGTTCGTAGGTGTCCGGGGCGGTGAGGCGCAGGATTCCCTCGTCGAGCGGGGTCACCTGGACGGCGACTGCATCCCGATTCACCCGCAGGCTGACCTCGTCCTGGCGGAGCGATCCGAAGCCGGCGGGCACTTCGACGCCGCTGCCGGTCCCCGCCGTAGCCGCCGGGGCGCTGCCCACCGCATCGGGAGAGGCCACCGGAGTCGTCGGCATGCAGGCCGTCAGGCACGTGAGACCGGCGAGGCCGACCGCGAGGCCGCGGGCCCGGACGTGCCGGCCCGGGGAACCGATCCGCTTCATGCGTCGGACTCCGCGGTCAGCAGGTCTTCGATGGCGCCGAGCAACTCGTCGCGCCCCTCTCCGGACTTGCTCGAGAACGGCAGAAGCTGCTCGGCGTCGACCCCGAGTCGTTCCGCGGCCCGGGCAATCGACCGCGCTCGTTGATTCCGCTTGAGCTTGTCGATCTTGGTCAGCACGACCAGGGTCGGCATGCCCAGCTGCGCGAGGAAATCCAGCATCTGGAGATCCTGGGGCGTCGGGTCGTGCCGGGCGTCCACGAGGTGTACGACGCCCCGCAGATCGACGTCCCGCGCAAGGTAGCCTTCGATCAGTCCCCGCCATTGATTGCGCATCGCTTTGGGGACGCGCGCGTACCCGAAGCCCGGAAGGTCGAGCAGGAAGAAGCGGTCGTTGACGCGATAGAAGTTGAGCGCCTGGGTCTTCCCCGGTGTCGACGACACGCGGGCAATCTTGCTGCGGTGGCGACGCAGCAGTGTGTTGATCAGCGAGCTCTTGCCGACGTTCGATCGACCCGAGAAGGCGACTTGCGGAAGATCGCCGGGGATGGGGCCGTCGGACTTGACCACGGTGCCCGCGTACTCGACGGTCGAGATCTTCACTGCGGCGACAGCGGAATGGGCGACGTGCCGTGATCCCGGGGCCGACCGACGAGCGCGGCCTCCAGCACCTCGTCCATGGTCGTCACCGGAACGAAGCGCACGCCCTCCCGAACCTCGTCGGGGAGCAGCGCGAGCTCGGGCTCGTTGGCTCGAGGGAGAACCACGGTTCGGACGCCGTGGCGCAAGGCGGCCACGGCCTTCTCCTTGATCCCGCCCACGGCGAGCACGCGGCCCCGCAGGGTGATCTCACCGGTGAGCGCGACGCGTGCGGCGCTGGGGATTCCGGTGAGAGCCGACACCAGTGCGACCGCCATGGTGATCCCGGCAGACGGTCCGTCCTTCGGCGTCGCCCCCTCCGGAATGTGGACGTGCACGTCGACGTCGGTGTGGAAGTTCGGATCCAGACCGAGCCGCCGGGCTCGCGACCGGGCGTAGGTCAGTGCGGCCATGGCCGACTCCTTCATGACGTCGCCCAGCGTACCGGTCAGGCGGACCTCGCCGCTGCCGGGTACGACCGCGACCTCGACGTCGAGTACCTCGCCTCCCGCGGCGGTCCAGGCCAACCCGTTGGCGAGCCCGATCCGGTCGCGGTCGTCGGCCAGTTCCGGGGGCAGGTACGGCGGGGGACCGAGCAACGCCTCGAGAACGTCCGGCTCGACGCTGTCCGGTGCGCCGCCGCCCTCGGCCCGCGTC
The DNA here is from genome assembly GCA_018678395.1 of Gemmatimonadota bacterium. Classification (GTDB taxonomy): domain Bacteria; phylum Gemmatimonadota; class Gemmatimonadetes; order Longimicrobiales; family Gaopeijiaceae; genus Gaopeijia. Next base: position 7,572 of record JAHHMJ010000220.1, read on the forward strand.
CGCGCGAGCTTGCGGGCGATCCGCGATACGCGCCGGTTCAGTTCGCGGACGCCGGCCTCGCGCGTGTAGAGGGAGACCACCGCGTCGATGGTGTCGTCCGACAGAACGGTGCCCCCGTCGAGGCCGTGCCGGTCGCGCTGGCGAGGCCATAGAAACCGGCGGGCGATGACCCGCTTCTCGGTGTCGAGGTACCCGGGGAGGCGGATGACCTCCATGCGATCGCGCAGCGGCTCGGGGATGCCCGCGAGCGTGTTGGCCGTCGCGACGAAGAGCACGCCGGAGAGGTCGTACTCCAACTCGAGATAGTGATCGGTGAACGTGCGGTTCTGCTCGGGATCGAGGACCTCCAGCAGTGCGGCGCCGGGATCGCCGTGGAAGTCGCGGGCGAGCTTGTCGACCTCGTCCAGCAGGAACACGGGGTTGGTCGTGCCCGAGCGGCGCATGCCCTGCAGGACGCGGCCGGGGAGCGCACCCACGTAGGTACGCCGGTGCCCGCGGATCTCGGCCTCGTCGCGAACGCCGCCCAGGCTCACGCGCACGAACTCCCTGCCGAGCGCACCGGCGATACTTCGGCCCAGCGAGGTCTTTCCGACACCCGGTGGACCGACCAGGCAGAGGATCGGTCCCTGCAGCTCGCCCACGACCGACAGGACCGCGATGTGGTCGAGGATGCGGTCCTTGACCTCGCCCAGCCCGTGATGCGCCTCGTCGAGGATGTCCGCCGCGGCCGCGACGTCCGGCGTGGCCGTGGCGCGCGCCCGCCACGGCAGCGCGAGAAGCCAATCGAGGTAGGTGCGGATCACGGCCGCTTCCGGGGCGACCGGATTGAGCTTGCGCAGGCGCTTCAGCTCACGCTCGGCGCGCTCTCGCGCCGGGCCGGGAAGTTCGCCGGCCTGCACCGCACGCTCCAGCTCGATCCACTCCTCGCCCGCCTCGGTGCCCAGTTCGCGATGGATCGCCTTGAGCTGCTCGTTGAGATAGAACTGGCGCCGGTCCGAGTCCATCTGTGATCGGATCTGCTCCTCGAGCTTCTCTTCGATGCGCAGGATCTCGAGCTCCCGCACGAGGAACTCCTGCAGTACCTCGAAGTGCTCTTCCAGCGTCGCGCACTCGAGGAGGCGCTGCTTCTCGGGCGGCGTGAGCAGGAGGTGTCCGGAGAGCAGGTGCGCGAGACGGACCCGGTCGCGGGTCTCCGACAGGGAAGGGGAGACCTCGTCGGACACGCGCTCGTGCAGGCGCGCGTAGTCCGAGAACTGGCGGGTGACGCTGCGGGTGAGGGCCTCGGTCTCCGCAGAGATCGCCGCGCCCGGCTCGCACTCGCGCTCGACGAACGGCCGAATGCGACCCCGGAGGCCGTGAGCACCGGACTCGACCGAGTCCAGCCGGACGCGGGCGAGCCCTTCCAGCACGACGCGTCGGGTGCCGTCCGGGAGCTCGGTGACCTGAACCGCGCGAGCGGCCGTGCCGATCGGGAAGAGATCGTCCTGCAGCGGCGCCTCGCACGAGGGATCGCGCTGTGCCACGAGTACGAGGAGGCCGTCGGGGTGGGTCGACGCCGCCTCGAGCGCGGCCAGGGAGGCCGGCCGGCCGATCAGAAGCGGCAGGACCATGTAGGGGAAGAAGACCAGGTCGCGGAGGGCGACGACGGGCACGTCGTCAGGCAGCTCCAGGACCTCGTCCGACCGGCGGACGGTCGCCATCGCGTCAGGCGCCGCGGCGCCGATCCTCCTGCTGCGGGGCGGTGTGGAGCACCAGCAGAGGGGGCACGGCGCGGTCTACGCTTTCGGCGGTGACGACGACCTCACGCACGTCGGTGCGAGCCGGGATCTCGAACATCACCTCGCGCATGAGGCTCTCGATGACGGACCGCAGACCCCGCGCACCCGTGCCTCGGTCGAGCGTCTTCTTCGCGATGGCCCGGATGGCGTCCTTGTCGAACGTCAGGCCGATACCCTCGAGCTCGAACATCTTCTGGTACTGCTTGACCAGCGCGTTCTTCGGCTCGACCAGGATGCGGCAGAGCGCGTCCTCGTCGAGTTCGTCGAGCGACACCGACACCGGAAGACGACCGACCAGCTCCGGGATGATGCCGAACCGCTGAAGGTCCTCGGGCTCGACGTGGCGCATCAGCTCTTCGCGCTTGTCTCGCTCGGCCTCGTCGGTGAATCCGATCGCCCGCTTGCCGATCCGCGCCTCGACGATCTTCTCGAGCCCGTCGAAGGCACCCCCGCAGATGAAGAGAATGTTGCGGGTGTTGATCTGGATGTACTCCTGCTGGGGGTGCTTTCGGCCGCCCTGAGGCGGTACCGACGCCACCGTCCCCTCCAGGATCTTGAGCAGCGCCTGCTGGACCCCCTCACCGGAAACGTCCCGCGTGATCGAGGGGTTCTCCGACTTGCGGGCGATCTTGTCCATCTCGTCGATGTAGACGATCCCCCGCTCGCACTCGGCGATGTTGTAGTCGGCCGACTGCAGCAGTCGGACCAGGATGTTCTCGACATCCTCGCCGACGTAGCCGGCCTCCGTCAGGGTCGTCGCATCGGCGATCGTGAAGGGCACGTGGAGCATCCGCGCCAACGTCTGCGCGAGCAGTGTCTTCCCGACACCGGTGGGGCCGATGAGCAGGATGTTGGCCTTGTCGATCTCGACGTCGTCGAGCACGCCCTGGTGATTGACCCGCTTGTAGTGGTTGTAGACCGAGACCGACAGGGCACGCTTGGCGTCTTCCTGGCCGATCACGTACTGGTCCAGGATGTCCTTGATCTCCTGCGGCTTCGGGCTGGGGACGGACTGCTCCGCCTGTTCGCGCTCCTCTTCCTCGGCGAGGATCTCGTTGCAGAGCGAGATGCACTCGTTGCAGATGTAGACCGAGGGACCGCTGATGAACTTCTTGACGCTGTCCTTCGACTTCCCGCAGAAGCTGCAGCGGAGATGCTTGTCGGTCGTCATCATTCGTCCTTGGAGGCGTTCGGCGGGCGGGCGACGGGATCAGTCCCCGTTCCCGTTCCCCTCGAGAGTCTCGGAGGTCACAGGCTTCTCTCCACTTCCCATCGGTCCTTCGAGGACCCGGTCGATCAGTCCGTATTCTGCAGCCTCGTGCGGGCTCATGAAACGGTCGCGGTCGACGTCGTCCGCGATCTGATCGATGCTCTGGCCGCTGTGCTTGGCGAGAATCCCGTTGAGCCGCTTGCGGATATCGAGGATCTCGCGAGCCGCGATCTCGATGTCGGCCGCCGTCCCCTGGGTGCCGGACGAGGGCTGGTGAATCATGATGCGCGAGTTCGGAAGTGCGTTGCGCTTCCCCTCGGAGCCCGCGGCCAGAAGGACGGCCCCCATCGACGCGGCCATCCCCACGCAGTACGTGGCGACGGGCGCACGCATGTGCTGCATCGTGTCGTAGATGGCCATACCGGCGTACACGCTGCCCCCGGGCGAGTTGATGTACAGGTGGACGTCCCGCTCCGGATCGTCGGCGTCGAGGAAGAGGAGCTGGGCCACCATGATGTTTGCCACATTGTCGTCGATGGCGCTACCCAGGAAGACGATGCGGTCCATCAGGAGACGCGAGAAGATGTCGTACGACCGCTCGCCGCGGTTGGTGCGTTCGATGACGTAAGGAGGGTATACGGCCATGGTGCGGGCAGCGTGGGTTCGGGGGATTCGGCTCCGGCTCAGGCCGAGGCGTCGGTAATCGTGGACTGTTCCTTCAGGTAGTCGAAGACCTTCTGCTCGGTGATCTCACGCTCGAGCTGGTCGATGCGCCCGGCCTTCTGCAGGCGGGCGTAGACCTCGGCCGGATTCGAGTCGTTCTTCTCGGCGATCTCCTCCACACGAGCATCGATCTCATCGTCCGTGGACTGCAGTTCCTGCTGCTCGGCGATTCGCTCGATGACCAGGATCCGCTGGACGGATCGCACGGCCTCGCCGCGCAGCTGATCGCGCGCCTGCGCGAGGCGCTCCGGGTCCGCGCCCTGACCGTCACCGAGGATCGAGTCGAGGTACCGGTCGACCATCGAGCTCGGAACCTCGAAGGGGTTCGCCTCGATGATGGCGTTGAGGAGCTGGCCGCGCACCGCGCCCTCGCTCTGATCTCCGGCTTCCTTCTCGAGATCCTCACGGATGCGCCCGCGGAGCGTGTCGAGATCCTCGAAGTCGCCCAGCGAGCGCGCGAAGGCATCGTCGCCCTCGGGCAGCTCCCGGATCTTACGCTCGCGCAGCTGGATCTCGAGCTTCTCGGACTGTCCCCGGCGCTCCTCGTTGGGGAAGTCGTCCGGGAACGTCACGTCGAACTCGCCCTGCGCGCCGACGTCCAGCGTGTAGATCGCGCTCTCCACGTCCGGAATCGCGTCGCCCTCTCCGAGAATGAGATCGTAGGGGCGCGGCTCTTCGTCACCGTCTTCGGAGTCGAGACGCGTGACCGACACGGACACGAGGTCACCGGCGGTGGGGCGTCCCTCCTCGGCCGGGGCCCAGGTGCCGTTCTGGTCCCGCAGGCGCTCGAGAACACGGTCCACGTCTTCGTCCTTCACCACGGCCGCCGGCCGCTCGACGGCGAAGCCGCCGACGCGGGCGAACGCGATCTCGGGATTGACGTCGAACGAGATCCTGAAGGTGAGCTCGGCGTCTGGCTCGTACTCGAGCTCCTCGACCTCGCCCTCGGAGATCGGGCTGAGGTCGCTGGCCTTGAGCGCCTCCCGGTACGCATCGCCCACCACCCGGTCGACCATCTCCTGGTTGAGCGCGGCGCCGAAGCGCTTCTCCATGACGGAGGCCGGGATCTTCCCGGAACGGAATCCGGGAATCCGGACCCGCGCAGCGAGCGTCTTGGCGATCTTGCGTCGCTCCGTGCGGACGATGTCCGCCGGGACCGTGACCGCGAGTGTGCGGCGCCATGCCTCACCTTCGGACAGGTCGATCTTCAGTTGGGCAGCGTCCAGCGTCATTCCGTGGTCCTTCGGGATCGGGGCATGTTCGGAAGAGGGCGGAGTGCGAAAGGGGGGACTCGAACCCCCACGGCACGAGGCCACGAGATCCTAAGTCTCGCGCGTCTACCAGTTCCGCCACTTTCGCGTGCGGGCGCGCTCCGGGACTCCGGTCGCCCTCGAGGCATTTCCGGAACCGGCCCGGAAAGATAACCGGGCGGCGCCGGGTCCCTCAACGGAGGCGGGGCGGGCCCGTCGATCGACGAACCCGCCCCGCTCGCAGAGCGTTTCCGGCCGCGGCGGATCAGCCGCCCGGCATGCGGACGTTGACGACGCGCGAACTGTCGTCCGGCCGCATCACGACCAGCTGGACGATCGCGCCGGGCTCGACCTCGGCGAGCAGGCGCCGGACGTCGTCGGTCTCCCCGACGGGCTCGCCGTCGATCGCCACGATGCGCTCGCCGGCCAGCAGTCCCCGTCGCGCCGCCGCGCTCGCGCGCTGGAGCTCGGTGATCACGATACCTTCGGCCTCGGCGTAGCCGTAGCGATCGGCCAGCTCGCGGGTCATCGGCTCGACCATGATGCCGAGGCGCTCCTCGGCCATCGGCTCGGCCGCGACCACGGTGGGCGCGGTCTCGTTCAACGGAGCCTCGCCCAGACGCAGCGTCACGTCGCGGGGTGAGCCATCGCGGTAGACGGTGAGCTCGATCCGGTCGCCCGGACGCCGCATCGCCACCTTGCCCTGCAACTGCGCCACATAACCGACCGGCTCGCCCTCGACCTCGACGATGACGTCGCCCTGCTGCAGGTCCTCGCCGGCGGCGGGGCCCTCTTCGTCCACCCCCTGGATCAGTACGCCCGCGACCGACGGCAGACCGAAGGCCTCGGCGTCCTCGGACGCCACGTCCTCGATGATCACGCCCAGGCGTGCGCGCCGTACGGCCCCGAACTCGATCAGATCCTCCATGATGCGGCGCGCGAGGTTGATCGGGATGGCGAAGCCGTAACCCTGATAGAAGCCCGTCGCGCTGGCGATCGCGGAGTTGATCCCGACGACGCGGCCCTGAATGTCGACCAGCGGCCCACCCGAATTGCCGGGGTTGATGACCGCATCGGTCTGGATGAAGTCCTCGATGGCGTAGCCCTGGTTCGCCCGAGTCCGCGGGTCGTTCCGGAGCTCGTTCTGGATCAGGCCGAGCCCTCGACCCCGGGCACTGACGATCCCGGCGGTCACGGTGTAATCCAGCTGGTTGCCGGCTCCGAACCCGGGGTTGCCGATCGCGAGCACCCACTCGCCGACCTCGACGCCCTCGGAGTCCCCGAAGCTCATGGTCGGGAACGACTCTTCGGTGTCGATCTTGATCACCGCGACGTCGGTGAAGGGGTCCGTGCCGATCACCCGCGCGTCGAAGTACCGCCGGTCCGGAAAGTAGACCCGGACCTCGGACGCCTCGGCCACGACATGATCGTTCGTGAGAATGTAGCCGTCGTCGGAGATGATGAAGCCGCTGCCGCCGGCCAGGCGCGGCTGAGCGTCGGGCTCGCCGGGCTGGAAGAACCTCTGGAGGGGTTCGGGGACGTCGCTCGCGGCGGGGGCGGTCACGATCCGCGTCGCCTCGATGCGAACGACCGCCGGCGTGACGGCGTCGGCGACGTTGACGAACGCATCACTCAGGTCGAGCGCGGGACGAACCGACTGGGCCGACACGCGGGGCGATTCGTCGATCGTGGGAAGCGCGGTGGAGGATTGGCTCCAACCGAAGCCCGCGGCCAACCCGAGGGCGGCCACGAACGTCGCCGACGTATAGAGTACGACCTTCGCCTTCGAGCGAAGAGGGTCGTGAACGGCCATCGTGATTACCTCTCTTCCTTGTCTTCCATCGTTCATCGCCGCCGGACGGCCCGGCGCCGCAGTTCGGTACACTATGGACGGTGGGGGGGTTCACGAGGTGGGACGCACCGGGGGCGGGACACGGTTGCCCGTACCCCACCCCATGCGGCGACGCCCGTCGTCAGCGGTGTCCTAGCG